>JAHAWW010000077.1 GCA_018383375.1 Prevotellamassilia sp.
AAGGCGTGGGCATTGGTGGCAACTACGGACCCTACCGGCAGAGCGAGCGCAAAGACATCTACGTGAAATATGTGGACCAACTGCTCGAAAGCGGCAAGGCCTACGTGGCTTTCGACACGCCCGAAGAGCTCAACGCCAAGCGCGAGAGCGTGAAAAACTTCCAATACGACGCCCACACCCGCGGCGAAATGCGCAACCAGCTCACGCTGGGCGACGAAGAGACGAAACGACTCATAGAGGCCGGCGAAAAATATGTGGTGCGCTTCAAAGTGGAGCCGGGCGAAGAGATTGTGGTGCACGACATCATCCGCGGCGAAGTGAAGGTGATGTCTGACATTCTGGACGACAAAGTGCTCTATAAGAGTGCCGACAACCTGCCCACCTATCACCTGGCCAACATCGTCGACGACCACCTCATGGAGGTGAGCCACGTCATCCGCGGCGAAGAGTGGCTGCCCAGCGCGCCGCTCCACGTGTTGCTCTATCGTGCCTTCGGCTGGAGCGACACGATGCCCGAATTTGCCCACCTGCCCCTGCTGCTCAAGCCCGACGGCAAAGGCAAACTCTCCAAGCGCGACGGCGACCGACTGGGTTTCCCCGTATTCCCCCTCGAATGGCACGGTGCCGACGGCACCATCTGCTCGGGCTACCGCGAAAGCGGCTACCTGCCCGAAGCCGTCATCAACTTCCTCGCCCTGCTGGGCTGGAACCCCGGCACCGACCAGGAAATCCTCTCAATGGACGAACTCATCCACCTCTTCGACCTCGAGAAGTGCTCCAAGAGCGGTGCGCGCTTTGACTATGTGAAGGGCTTGTGGTTTAACCGCGAATATCTCATCAATACCCCCGACGCCCAACTGGCACCGGCCTTTATGCACATCCTCGAAGCCAACGGCATACACACCACCGCCGAGCGCGCAGCAGCCGTGGTGGGCATGATGAAAATGAAAAAAATCAACTTCATTGCCGACCTCTGGCCGATGTGCGACTTCTTCTTCACAGCCCCCGAATCCTACACGATGGACGACAAGTTCACCCGCAAAAACTGGAAAGCAGGCACCGCCGCCGAGATGCAGGCACTGGCCGAGCAGCTGGAGCAACTTGACGACTTCAGCGTAGAGAGCCAAAAGGCCGCCATCGACGCTTGGGCCGAAGAGACGGGCATCAAGCCCTGGAACCCTTGGCGCGTGTGTCTGGTGGGCACGGGCAAAGGTCCCGACATGTATGAGCTGGCCGCCTTCCTCGGCAAAGAGGAGACCTTGAGCCGCATGCAAGCCGCCATCGCCGCCCTGCCGGCATAATCTCCACTACAGTCCACCCCAAACTGCTACGGACTATGTATTCCCTCGCGATATACCTCTACATGCTGGCCGCCAACATAGCGTCGCTTTTCAACCCAAAAGCCAAACTGCTCATGCGCGGCCACCGCAACACCTGGCGCATCTTGCGCAGTGTGGTGAACGACGAGCGCGAATGTTATTGGTTTCACGCCGCCTCACTCGGCGAGTTTGAACAAGGCCGTCCACTCATCGAACGTTTGCGCAAAGCCCACCCCGAGGCGCGCATCCTGCTCACCTTCTTCTCGCCCTCGGGCTATGAGGTGAGAAAGAATTACGACGGTGCCGACACAGTGTGTTATCTGCCCTTCGACAC
>JAHAWW010000079.1 GCA_018383375.1 Prevotellamassilia sp.
TCCCAAGTGTCCCAAACTCCCATAGGCCTTGGCCGGCACGCGAAAACACCGGCCTTTTGGCGCGCTGTGTAAGAAAAATAATTGCTAACTTTGCCCCACGCCTTAGACACTCTTGCGAAAAGTGGCGTTTCCGACACGAAGCAACACCATTGACGCAACGAAGACAATAGGCGAGGGAATGTATGTTGCACGAAACAGGTCGGCGACCCACGACGTGCCTTCAGACCCTTTCATCAACAGAATTCTATGGGAAAAATTATTGCAATTGCCAACCAAAAAGGCGGTGTGGGAAAAACCACAACGGCGATAAACCTTGCCGCGTCGCTCGCCACACTTGAGAAAAGGGTGCTCGTGATTGATGCCGACCCCCAGGCCAACGCTTCGTCGGGACTTGGTGTAGACATCAACCACACAGATCGCTCCATCTACGACTGCCTCGTGGGTCGGTGTGACGTCAAAGAGGCCGTCTACACCACCGACACGCTCCATCTCGACATCGTGCCTTCTCACATCGACCTCGTGGGCGCTGAAGTGGAGATGCTCAACCTCCCTCAGAGAGAGTATATCCTCAAGAATATGCTTGCCTCGGTGGCCGACGATTACGACTACACCCTCATTGACTGCTCGCCGTCGCTCGGCCTCATCACCGTGGCCTCGCTCACGGCCGCCGGCTCGGTCATCATACCCGTGCAGTGTGAGTATTTTGCCCTCGAGGGCATCAGCAAGTTGCTCGGCACCATCAAACTCATCAAGAAAAAACTCAACCCTGCGCTCGAAATCGAAGGCTTCTTGCTCACGATGTACGACTCACGCCTGAAGCTCGCCAACCAAATCTATGACGAGGTGAAACGGCACTTCCAGGAGCTGGTCTTCAAGAACGTCATCCAGCGCAACGTCAAACTCTCGGAGGCGCCCAGCCACGGCCTGCCGGCCATACTTTACGATGCCACTTCGACCGGCGCCAAAAACTATTTGGCTCTGGCACGAGAGATTATCAATAAAAACTAACCGCCATAGCCCATGTCCGGAAAATCTAAAATGCCCGCCCTCGGTCGAGGCCTCGACGCACTCATCTCTTCCGAAGAGCCCATCATCGGTGGCTCCACGTCGGTGGGCGAAATCGATATTGACCGCATCGACGCCAACCCCAATCAGCCCCGCCGCGAATTTGACGACGTGGCCCTCGACGAGTTGGCAGAGAGCATCAAACAAATCGGCATCATCCAGCCCATAACGCTGAGAGAAATGCCCGGCGGCCGCTATCAAATCATAGCCGGCGAGCGACGCTGGCGTGCCGGACAACGTGCCGGACTCAAAACCATACCGGCCTATATCCGCACGGCCGACGACGAGAATATGATGCAGATGGCCCTCGTCGAAAACATACAGCGCGAAGACCTCAACGCCATCGAAATTGCCTTAGCCTACAAAAACCTCATCGACGTGTGCCATCTCACACAAGAGCAACTCGCTGAGCGTGTGGGCAAGAAACGCACCACCATCGCCAATTTTCTGCGGCTTCTCAAACTGCCGGCACAGGTCCAGGTGGCACTCAAAAACCACGAGGTGGACAATGGGCATGCACGTGCCTTGCTCTCGCTCGACAAACCCTCAGAACAGGTGAAACTCTTTAGGGAAATAAAGGCCAAAGGCTATTCGGTGCGTCAGGTGGAAGAACTCGTCAGCGCCATGAAGCAGGCCGTTGCCGACGAAGACCCTGCTGCAAAAAACAAAACCGCTTCGGGACGCGTCAAACTCCCTGAAGAGTATAAGATGCTCACCTCCAAACTCTCCGACTTCTTCAAGACAAAAGTGCAGATGACGCGTTCGGCACGCGGCAAAGGCAAAATATCCATCACGTTTGACTCTGACGACGAACTTGAAAGACTCGTGGCACTTCTTGATGAAATCAGACATTGACACACGAGCCGCCTG
>JAHAWW010000085.1 GCA_018383375.1 Prevotellamassilia sp.
TAGGCCTTTCACGCCAAACATGTCATGCCAGCCCCACACGGCCGTGAACTGCAACGGCAACACCTGATGGCGGCTCCAAATGTGTTTGTAGAGCACTTGAAAATTGAGCGTGCGTTTCCAGTCGGAACTATGAAGACCATATTCCACGCCGGCCAGAAAGGCGCTGTTGATGGGATAGGCCTGTGTCAGTCCGCCGTTGTATTCCACGTGGAGGCTGAGCGGTGCCAATGCCGTGGATTGCCAAAAGTTGAGGCATCGGGCAATTTCCATGTAAGTGCCTCCGGGTGCAACGGCTTTGTCGTCGGTGAGTTTGTGTTGGTTGAAATCGGTATCGACAAAAAAGAACGTGTTGCCCCAAGGGTCGGCCTTGAACATTTCAAGGGTCAGCGTGACGTATTTGCGGTCGCTGCCGAGGTCGTAAAAGAGTTGGGCATTGACTTGAGCACGACATTCAGACGCTGCCGCAAGAGAGAGTAGGGCGACCGTGAAGCTGACGACCGCCAAGCGTAATGTCTTCATAAAAATGATGATTATAGTGAAAAAGTGTTTTGGATTTATTCAAAATAAAACGACAACACCACCATCGACGAAGTCACTCGGTCTACGCTTCGTGTGTAGACGAAGGCTGTGGGGTCGGTGAGGTCTGAGCGCTTGTTGTCGAGCACGTTGCCCAGTCCGAAGCAGAATTTGATTTCGGGGATGAGTTTGAAAAATGGAAGATAAAAATCACAACCCAGTCCCGCTTCAAGCATCACTTGCATAGGCCGCGTGCGGATTAGCGTGTGTTTGCCCGAAGTGAGGTCATACATGGGTGCCACACCCGTGACGACGTATGGGCGGTAGTTGCCCACGCGCGGCCCGCTTATCTTGAGGTCGAAGGGCACGGCCACGTATGACGACTTCATGTCTTGGCTTTGGATGTTGCCGTCGGCGGCGTTGCGGAATTTCAAGTGTTTGCTGCCAAAATGCAGGGTCGGTATGGCACGCAGCGAGAGGTAGCGGCTGAGTCGCCATTCGCCCAAGACTCCCACACTGAAACCATAGCCCGAACGGTCGTTCTCGCCCAACCATTGTGCACCCGTTTCGGGGTCGATGTAGCCATTGCTTTGCATACTGATAAATTGGTCGTGAAGACCTATGGTGAAGCCGTAGTGAAAGCGTCGCTCGTCGATGAAGGGGCGGTTTTGTAGCTTGCGCTCTTGAGCCCCGACAGAGGCAAAGAGCAACAGGCCGGTCAAGAAGCCGACAAGGCGAATGGGCGAGAATGGGCGATGTGGCATAATCGGGGGGAGGGGTTGGAGGTTATGAGAGACGAAGAGTTGTTTTATTTCACCGGTTCCACGTGGGTGGTGATGATGGTGTCGTGGCCGAAATGTTCGCGCAGTTTGTTTTCGATGGCCGTGGCTGTGTGGTGGGCTTCGGTGATGGTGGTTTGTCCGTCCATACGGAAGTGCAGGTCGATGACGTGAAGGCGTCCCACGTGGCGTGTGCGCAGACGGTGAGGGTCGGAAGCGCCGGGCTGGTTACACACCACGGTTTTGATATACTCCTCCTCGTGTGCGGGCAGGGAATGGTCGGTGAGTTGGCCCATACACGACATGAGCAGGCTGACGCTCACCTTCACGATAAACACGCTCACCACGATGGCCGCCAAGGGATCGAGTATCTGCCAGCCGTGGCCCAGCATGGCGGCGCCGCCAATACCCAGGGCCGTACCAATGGATGAAAAAGCGTCTGAGCGGTGGTGCCAAGCGTTGGCTACGACGGCATCAGACTGCAAGCGCCGGCCATGGCGAACGGTGTATTGATAGAGCAACTCTTTCACTGCGATTGAGGCCACAGCCATCCAAAAAGCCACCATGCCCGGCGCTTCGATGGGTTGGCCGCCCACGTGTAGCCAGATACTTTTGGCACCGTTCCAGCAGATGCCAAGTCCTACGAAGAGCAACATCAGTCCAATGAGGGCGGTGGCCAGTGTTTCATATTTGCCATGTCCAAACTCGTGGCCGGTGTCTTGAGGCTTGCCGGCAATGCGCACGAAGGCAATCACAACAAAGTCGGTGATGAGGTCGGAGAGCGAATGGACGGCGTCGGCCATCATTGCCGCACTGTGGCCCACGATGCCGGCAAAAAACTTGAGCAGCGTAAGCATCAAGTTGCCCACACTGCCAATGATGGTGACGCGATAGATGTCGCGTTCGCGACGCTCTTCTCTTGGGATGGAAGTCAAAATGGAGGAGAGGTTATGAGGTTTTGAAAAAACAGTCGGTCGGCGGTTCCTTGCCAAGTTGTCAGGCCGCAACGGAGTCGGGCACTGAATATTCCCAGTCAGAGGCAGCAACAGAGTCTGCCACCGGCATATCATAGTCGTCGGTCGAATAGTCTGCGCCGGGCGATTCATAATAGTTGAAGTCGGGTTCAGCTGCAGAGTCGGTTGCCACAACCTCTTCCGTGTCTTCATATCCGGAATTGAGCAGGCTGTCTATTTCGTCGTAGTTGTCTGAAGATGAATGACGGCTACTCACGCCCCAAACAATCAGGCCTGCCACACCCCCGGCAATCACTAAAAATAATATCACCCACAGCCACACATGTCGGCGCGGCTCTTCAAACTCGGGTTCATCGGGTTCAACGGGTGTGGGCGGCGCAGGCGGTGTGGTGGGAAGGGGCGGAAGTGGTGGCGGAGGGGGAGGCGGCGTGGGGCCTATGGCCGGCTTATTGCCGTCGGCGACAGGCGGTAAAGGCGGCTGGTCGAGTGGGCAACCACACACCGGGCACTCCGTGATGTCGTCGGACAGTTGTTTGCCGCAAACTGGACAGATTTGCATTTTTGTAACCAATTTGAAAATCGTTTCTTCGCTGCAAAATTATAACTTTGCCACAAATCTTACACATCAAACCTCATAACAAAATCAAATCCTCATGCTTAAACGTGTGTTTTCGCTGCTTTTGTGTAGCGTTTTAGTCCTCTCGCTGTGGGCCGGAGGCAAGGCCAAATATGTGTTCTATTTCATCGGCGACGGTATGGGCGTCAACCAGGTCAACCTCACCGAGACCTATCTGGCAGCCCTTGAGGGACGCATCGGCATCGCGCCACTCACCTTTGCCGACTTTCCGTATGCCGGTCTGATTAATACCTTCTCTGCCACCAACGGCGTGACCGACTCTGCCGCTTCGGGCACCGCTTTGGCCACGGGCCACAAAACCAAAAACGGCGCTTTGGGTCTTTTGCCCGACCTCACCACGCCGGTCATGAGCATTGCCGTGGGCGCCAAAGACGCCGGTGCCCGTGTGGGCATTGCCACGAGCGTGTCGGTGGACCACGCCACGCCCGCTGCCTTCTATGCCCACGAGCCCAATCGCAACAGCTACCATAAAATTGGCAACCAGCTCTTTGAGGCCGGTTTTGACTTTTATGCCGGTTCAGATTTCCGCCAGCCAGCCGCCGACAAGGCTGCGGGCGAAACGCAGAGCCTCTATGAGCGTGCCGCCTCCGAGGGTTATGTCATCGTGCGCGGCTACGACAACTATTTAAAAGCCTCTCCCTCTGCCGGTCGTGTGATTTTGCTTCAGTCCGAGCAGCCCAGCAATGCCGACCCCACTTGCCTGCCCTATGCCATCGACCGTCGCGAGAGCGACCTCACCCTGACGCAAATCACCCGTGCCGCCATCGAGAGCCTCTCAGACGGCAAACAAGGTTTCTTTTTGATGGTGGAAGGAGGCAAAATAGACTATGCCTGCCACGCCAACGATGCCGCCTCCGTGGTCCATGTGGTCGTTGATATGGACAGCGCCATTCGCGAGGCTGTCGCTTTCTACGAAAAACACCCCAAAGAGACGCTCATCGTGGTCACGGCCGACCACGAGACGGGCGGTCTTGTTTTGGGACGTGGCCCTTATGAACTCCACACCGACCTGCTCCGCCATCAGCGTATGAGCGCTGAAGAAT
>JAHAWW010000088.1 GCA_018383375.1 Prevotellamassilia sp.
ATGGCAGTTTCAATCAAGCCATCACCATCCGCTCGTTTGTGAGCCGGTGTGGCGAACTGTGGTTCCAGGCCGGCGGAGGCATCGTGGCGGCCAGCAACGAAGACTACGAACTGCAAGAAGTCAACAACAAACTCGGGGCCTTGCGCAAGGCCATTCTTGAAGCCGAAACAGACTGATTATCGCAAACAACAGAAACCTTATGAATATCTTTCTCATAGACAATTACGACTCGTTCACCTACAACCTGCGGCAAATGCTCGAAGAGGCCGGTGCCGAGGTGTGTGTGAAGCGCAACGACTGTTTTGATTTGGACGAAATCCAACGTTTCGACAAGATTGTGCTCTCTCCGGGGCCCGGCATCCCCGATGAGGCCGGACTGCTCAAGGCGGCCATCAAGGCCTATGCCGGACAGAAGCCCATACTGGGAGTCTGCCTGGGCCATCAGGCCATCGGCGAGGTGTTTGGTGCCACGCTGGTCAATCTGCCCAAAGTGTTTCACGGTGTCCAGACTCCCGTGCATATTGTGGCCCAAGACGCTCTCTTCGCCGACGTTTCGGCCATGCCGGCCGTGGGCCGCTATCATTCGTGGGCCGTGGCGCGCGAGGGGTTCCCCGCTTGTTTGGAAGTGACAGCCGAGAGCGACGACGGTTGCATCATGGCCCTGCGCCACCGCGACTATGCCATCCACGGCATACAGTTTCATCCCGAGAGCGTCTTGACTCCCGAGGGATTTAAGATGATACAAAACTTCATACGGCTCTAAGCCTCCACTCTTCTTCACTATGAAAACCATTCTCCAACAACTTTTTTCTCACCAGACGCTCACGGCCGACGAGGCCTATCAACTGATGGGCGGTTTGGCAGAGAAGCGATATCCCGAAGTGCAGGTGGCTGCTCTTTTGGCCGTCCTGGCCATGCGTCCCGTCACCGTCGAAGAGATTGCCGGCTTCAGGCGGGCACTCATTGAGCGGGCCAACCCCATCGACCTCTCAGACTATGCCCCCATCGACATCGTGGGCACGGGCGGCGATGGCAAAAACACGTTCAACATCTCCACCTGCAGCTGCTTCGTCGTGGCCGGCGCCGGCTATCGGGTGGCTAAACACGGCAACTATGGTGCCACATCGGTGAGCGGTGCCAGCACGGTGTTGGAACGCCACGGCGTAGCCTTCTCGTCCCCGCCCGACCGTTTGCGCCGCTCCATTGAGCAGTCGGGCGTGGCCTATCTCCATGCACCGCTGTTTCATCCGGCTCTGGCGGCTGTGGGTAGCGTCAGGAGGGCTTTGCAGTTCAAGACGGTTTTCAACCTGCTGGGCCCGTTGGTCAACCCCTGTCGGCCGGCGTGCCAATTGCTGGGCGTGGCCAATCTATCGCAAATGCGCCTCTATGCCCGCATATTTGAACATCTGGGACTGGACTATGCCGTGGTCAATAGTCTCGATGGCTACGACGAGATTTCGCTCACCTCTGAGTTTAAGGTGATGACGCGCAACCTCGAGAAAATTTACCGTCCGGCCGAACTGGGTCTGGACTACGCCGCTCCCAAAGACCTCTTCGGTGGCAAGACGTCGGACGAGGCGGCGGCCATCTTCGACGCCGTGCTCAACGGCACGTCCACAACGGCCCAGCGTCAATGCGTCAAAGCCAACTCGGCCATGGCCATCTGCACGCTTCGTCCCGAAAAGTCTATGGCCGAAGCCCTCGACGAGGCCGAAGAGTCGCTGGCCGGCGGACGTGCACTGGCCTGTTTCAAGAAATTTGTCGAACTCAATCAAGCCTAACCGCTATGCCCAACATTCTCGACACCATCGTGGCCCACAAACACTTGGAGGTGGCCGCGGCCCGTCAAGCGCGACCTTTGAGCGACATCATGGCAGCCTGCCGCGACGCTGCTCCGACTCGCAGCCTGCGCCAATCCATTCTGTCCACGCCCGGCGGCATCATTGCCGAATTTAAACGGGCTTCGCCGTCTCTTGGTGCCATCCATCCCGACGCCCGTCCCGAGGCCATTGTGCCGACCTACGAAGCGGCCGGGGCTGCTGCCGTGTCGATATTGACCGACCAACGTTTTTTCGGCGGTTCGACCGACGACATCGTGGCGGCAAGACCACTCACCGGCCTGCCCATATTGCGCAAGGAGTTTGTCGTCGACGAATATCAGATTTATGAGGCCCGTGCCATCGGTGCCGACGCCATTCTGCTCATTGCGGCCGTTTTGGGTGCAGAGCGCTGCCACACGCTGGCGGCCGTGGCCCATGAAGCCGGGCTGGAGGTCTTGCTGGAAGTCCACGAGGCCGACGAACTGGCGGCTTTCGGTCCCGACGTCGACGTGGTGGGGGTGAACAACCGCGACCTGCGCGTTTTCCGCACCGACCCTGCACGCTCTTCGGCACTGCGCTCGCTCTTGCCTGCCGGCACGGTCTGCATCTCCGAGAGCGGCTTGCTCGACCCGTTGGTCAGCCGGCGTCTGGCCGGTGAAGGCTTCAACGGGTTTCTCATCGGCGAGGCATTTATGAAAACCCCGCAACCGGGCGAGGCACTCCGGCAATATCTTGCCACCATGCTCCAAGCATAAACACACACAAGCACTAAACCACACACCAACTATACTATGATTGTCAAAGTCTGTGGCCTGCGCGAAGGCCAAAATATTCGCGACATCGAGGCGGCCGGGGCCGACTGGATAGGTTTTATCTTCTACAAGGCGTCGCCGCGCTATTGTGCCGTGCGCCCCGACTATTTGCCCGAGCGTGCCGTGCGGGTGGGCGTTTTTGTCGAACCGACATACGGCGAGGTCATTGAAAAGGTTGCCGAATATGGCCTTCAAGTGGTGCAACTCCATGGCGCCGTCTGCTGCGAACAGGCCCGCAAACTGAGAGAGCGCGGCCTCACGGTGGTCAGAGCCATTTCGGCCACAGAACAAGCCATAAAAGAGTCTGCGCTTTGGTGGGGCTGCGCCGACTATCTGCTCTTCGACACGCCCACCGAAGACCACGGCGGCAGCGGTCGGCATTTCGACCACGAACTGCTCACCCACTACTCCGGCAACATTCCTTTTATCCTCAGCGGAGGCATTGGGCCTGAAGATGCTGCCACCCTGCTGCAGACGCCGTTGCCGGATATGGTCGGCGTCGACATCAACAGCCGTTTTGAGACGGCTCCCGGCGTGAAAGATGCCGCTAAAGTGAAACAATTCATCGCAACCATTCATAAAGTATGAACCACATCAAGTCTCTTTTTGCCCAAAAACAACGGGGCATTCTCTCGGTTTATTTCTGTGCCGGTCATCCTCAGCCCGACGCCACACTCGACACCCTGCGGGCTCTCCAGGCCGAAGGCGTCGACATGGTAGAGATTGGCATACCCTTCAGCGACCCGCTGGCCGACGGTCCGGTCATTCAAGAGGCCTCTTCGAAGGCGCTGCGTGGCGGCATGTCGGTGAAGAAGTTGCTGGGCCAACTGGCCGACGTGCGCCAAGACATTCACATTCCGCTCATCCTCATGGGCTATCTCAATCCCATACAACACTATGGTTTCGACCGCTTTTGCCGCGAAGCCTCAGCCTGCGGCATCGACGGTCTCATCATCCCCGACCTGCCGTTTGAGGTCTATCAGCGTGAGTTTCGCGCCACGGCCGAGCGCCACGGGCTTTCGTTTGTCTTCCTCGTCACGCCCGAGACGCCCGAGTCGCGCATACGCGAAATCGACGCGGCGACCGATGGTTTCATCTACGCCGTGAGTTCGGCTGCCGTCACGGGCGCACAGGCCTCGTTTAGCGCTGCCCGCCAAGCCTACTTCTCTCGTTTGGAGCAGATGAAGTTGCGCAATCCCTTCCTCATCGGTTTCGGCATTTCCAATGCGGCCACGCGCCAGGCCGCCGATGCTCATGCCGCCGGTGTCATCGTGGGCTCGCGTTTCGTCACGTTGTTGGAGCAGTCTCCCACGCCGTCCGATGCCGTCCGTGCATTGAAAAAGGCACTGAGTGAGTGAAAAGGCAAGGGTTTAAATCATCCCAATAAGCCACTCGCCATATTTCATTTGTCATTGCCCAAAATACGCCGACTTAGCCAAGCAAAAAAAGCGCGGCCTCGTAAGCCCTAAAAGTTTAAGCCCTGAAAGGGCGTAACATAATTAGCCCAGGTCGATAGGCCTGGGTTAAATGATTACACTATAATTCCGGCCTGAAAGGTCGGCACAACGTACGGGATTATTTGACGAAATCCATAAATCGTCGCTTGATGTGCCGACCTTACAGGCCGGATTATTGCGGTAT
>JAHAWW010000090.1 GCA_018383375.1 Prevotellamassilia sp.
ACCAACAGCGACGGCTCGCTCATCAGAGACGATGCCGGCACATGGGACAAACTCTACGAACACATCAACGTGACCAATGTCATTTTGTATGAAATCCAAGACTTGCCCCACTCCACCGAAACAGACGAGGCCACCTTCTATCGTGTGCAAGGCGAGGCGCATTTCCTCCGTGCGCAATTCTATTTCACATTGGCCAATCTCTATGGCGACGTCTACGACCCGCAAACTTGCTACAAAAAGCCCTGTGTGCCGCTCAAACTCAATCCCGACGTCGAGTTTGAATTTACACGTGCCAGTGTGGGCGAAGTATTCGACCAGATTGTAGCCGACTTGACCACGGCCGAGGACTATCTCACTCGAAGCCCGCAAAATCCCGACCACTTCCTCCACCGCGCCTCTCTTGAGGCCGTGCAGTTGCTACTTAGCCGCGTTTATCTCTATATGCAGAAATGGGAACTTGCCGAGCAAAAGGCCAAGGCTGTGATGGAAAGCGACAATTTCTATTTGGCTCCCATCTCGTCTTTCCAAACCGACACCCCTTTCTTGACCGACGAAAACCAAGAGGTGATTTTCTCACAAGGCTCAAACAATCTGAGCTGTCTGACCACCTTTACAGCCCGACCCGGCGACTTCTGTGTGACCAAAGAGCTCTATGACCTTTTCTCCGACAACGACCGCCGAAAGAGTTGTTTCTTTGCCACCTACTACAACGAGGAAGGTTCTGTCGTCGACAACGACAGCATCCAGTTGGCCTATAAATATGAGCGCGGTAACTCCCTGAGAGCCCACATCTCAGACTGTTTCACCCTGCGTATGTCTGAAGCATGGCTCAACCGGGCTGAGGCTTTAGCCATGCTCCACCGCGACGGCGAGGCCATGAATCTGCTCAACGAGTTCCGCAAACAGCGCATCGACGGCTATGTAGACTTGGCCTATACCGGAAGCGAACTGGTAGACGAAATCCGCACAGAGCGTCGCAAAGAACTCTGTTTTGAAGGTCATCGCTGGTTTGACTTGCGCCGCTATGCCGTCAACGCCGAATATCCTTATGCCAAGACATTGGTGCATGCCTACAATGTCGTGGGCGACGGAGTTGGCTATATGTACACCCGCACCTTGGTGCTCCCTCCCGGCGACAAATCCTATACATTTGCCCTGCCCAAATCGGTAGTCAATTTCTTTGAAGACGGTTCGCTCACCACCAATCCCCGTGATGTCCGCATACCGCTTGAAGACCAAGAAACCGATGAGCCCGAGAACCCCGAAGGTGAAGGAGGATTTCCCGAAACGCCCAATCCCGACGAAACTGAAGGCGAAACCGGCGAAGGCAACTGACCCCGAGACAGACATCAGCACTTTTCAACGAAAAGAATAAATCTCAGCATTTATGAACAAATTCATCAAGATATTTATGGCGTTGCCGCTCATCGGCTTGTTCACAGCTTGTGGCGACGAAGACGAATTGACCAACAGCATCGACTTCACTTCGCCATACGCACAAATTGTCGACGACCCCGACAATCTGGTGCAACACGAGCGTTACGAACTCTTCCAGGAGTTTGGCGTACCAATCTATTTCAACGACACCATTGCCACGAGAGTGACCGGCAAAGACCTGCAAGGCAACGATGTCTACACCACAGAGACCATCGACCTCAACTGGGGATTTCAGTCACACGACAAAAACAGTGTAGCCTACAAGTTTGACTATCTCACCACCGAAGAAGAGCAAATTGGCGCGCTCGATTTTGCTCGCACCTACCTCTCCATGACGACAGAAAAGATGCGCCCCTTCTGCCTTTTGCTGGTAGACACGCTCTACATCACCCGAGGTGGTTCAACCACCAAACCTGAATATCACACCAACTTCCGTGCCTTGGTGGTCAGTCAGCTTCAAGAGCTTGACAATACCGGCAAACAAGAGCGTGCCACCAACATCCTGCGCGATATGGTCTTGTCGAAAGTCACCCTCAACGAGGAACTCGTTTCCCGTTTCGGTGCCGTCTCCAGCCGTGACAAACTCTATGGTCGTCCATGGGTGGTGAGCGGCTCCAACGGCGGCTTGGGCTGTGTATGGGGCGTACCTCACACTGGGTCATGGTGGCATCCCGAAGAACTCTACGAACCAGAGATGGGCGATGAATATGTTGAAAACGGTTGGTCGTCGGGCGTCTACACCATCTCAGCCTTCGAAGCCGAACGTACACTCATCTTTGCGCAGATTGGCAAATTTGGATTTATCTGTGGCGACACCTCCTACAACAACCAGTCGTCACACCTTATGAGTCCGGCCAACATTTCTCAAGACCTCAACTATTATGTGACCCAAATGCTCCAGTTGGGAGAGACCGAGTTTATGGCCCGCTATGGCGCCTCGACGATGGTCAAGAAAAAATACCAAATCCTCGCCGACTACATCACGGGCGAACTGGGCATCAATCTTGATTTCTAATCAAACTAACCAATGAAAACCAACCTTATGAAATGGCGTAATATATTGCTTTCGCTGATGGCCGTATGTGCCTTTGCCGCTTGCTCAGACGATGAAGAGTTTGCACTTAACACCTCTCAAATCTCTGAGGCTCCCGACTTTGTCGACGCTCGCGATGGTCACGTCTATCGTTGCATTCGTGTGGGCAATCAGATTTGGATGGCCGAAAACTTGGCCTATTTCCTTCCCGGTGGCGCAGCAGATGGTTGCATCACTTGGGGCGAAAAACAAGACATCAAGCCCGAAGACATTGCCGTAGACACCACCAACATCACCGTCGTAATTTCAGACGAGAAATATGCCGAGATTTATATGTCGGTGGTCAACGACCCTAACCACAACTGGCAGGCTGAGGCCGGTGTCTCCACTGCCTTGCTGGGGATGTTTCTGAGCAACTTCTATGTGCCCTATGGCCAGACACGCTTCACCGAGACTATGGCCTATTACAAAGCCTTCTATGACGTCTTGATAGTCAAACTTGAGGCCGAACGTTTGGCTCAGCGCGAAGACTATATCAACAACCTTATTGCCCAAAAGGCACAAATCCCCATCACCCACCGCGACAAGGCAGAGGCCGCAAACGGCGGCTACATCGCTGAAAACGGCTATCTCTATTCATACGAAGGAGCCGCAAAGGCTGTGCCCGAAGAGGGTGGTTGGCGCGTACCAACCGATGCCGACTGGCAGAAACTCGAAGTGGCTTTAGGCATGTCGCCGGCCGAGAGCGGTCAACTCAACGCTTGGCGTGGCTATGGTTTGGGTTATCCTATGGCCAAGGGAGGTAGCGTGGGCTTCGACGTCATCATGAGTGGCTGTCAAGGCTACCAGCGCACCAATGCCGACCTCTTTATAAATAAGGGAGACTGCGCTTATTTTTGGACTTCCGACAAGAGTTCTTATAGCCAAGAAGAAGATGACGAAGACAATATCAACGAAGATGGTTCGACCAACAAGATTACTGTTGTCTACGAAACAGCCATCATCCGCCAGTTTGCCATCTATAAGAATGCCATTTGGCGCGGCACAAGCCGTCTTGACAATAAATACCGCAACATCATGTACAGCGTCCGCTTAGTACGTGATGCCGAGTAAAAGAATTACTAACCCGATACAGGTTGCCGTGCCGGTTGTATTACCATCGCACAGGCAACCTGTTTTTTGCTTACCAATATGAAAACACGTATTTTTAATGTGGTCAGAGCACTCCCTCTCGCAGTGCTCCTACTATGGTTGATGGGCACCGCCAATCTTTCTGCCCAAGACACCAAACTCTATTTTGGCGACACGGCCAGAGTGTCACTGGTGAAAGATATCACCTCTTTCGACGAAGCTATCAAGCAAGCTCAAAAGACCGGCAAACTCATTTTCTTCAACTGCTACGCCTCATGGACGAGGCCTTGTGTCGGTATGGACCAATATGTTTTTTCCAACCCGGACTTTGCCGACTATCTCAACCAAAATTTTGTGTGCCTCCGCATCGATATGCAGACCGACGAAGGCAAGGCTCTTGCCGAGCGCTACGGGGTGAAGAGTTATGCCTGCTACTTAGTGCTTGACGCTGAGGGCGAAGTCATTCATCGCATCAACCGTGGTCATGCTCTGCCGGAATTCAAAGACTGGGTGGCACGCGCTTTGAGTCCCAAAACTTCACTTAAAGGTACTAGAGAAATCTATGCCACGGGCCGCTATAGTAAAGAAGACCTCTATAACATCGTCGTGGCTGCCCAGTTGGCCAAAGACCAGGATTTGTATAATAAAGCCGCGGCCGAATACATCAAAGATATGCCGATGGCAGAGTTCACCAAGCGCAAAAACTGGGTATTCACCAGCCTCTTTAAGTCGCCCGATAGCGAATTTTATCGTTATCTGATGACCCACAAGGCTGATTTTCTCAAAGAGCTCGAGCCCTTGACAGTCACCGACAAGTTTGAGTCGTTCCTCACGCCGCGCTTGTTGAGCTACGCTTGTGGCGACAGAGCTTACGACGCTGCCGATGTGCAAAAGATCAGAGAAGAAATCCAGACATTTGGCATGCCCGACACTTGTGCCACGATGATACTCTGCCAAATTGCCGACTATCGCGGACAAGAGAAATACGTGGCGCTTGTGAACTATCTCGACGCCTATGGACGCTATCTCGACAAATATTATGGTGTGAGGGCCAATATCGAGTTGACTTTCAACTTTCAGGGGCTTAAACCAGACGAGAAGAGTCTTTTGGTCACCTATCTCACCGCCGCGGCTGAGCGTGAGCGTGGTCGCCGTGCCGGAGAAAGTCTGCGGAGTCTTGCTGCAGGGCTGGGAGCCGAGGGCAGCGGCATTGATTTTTGGGGAGGTTCGTTTGCCGAAGCTCTGGCCCGTGCCGAGAAAGAAGGCAAAAACGTCTTTCTCGACTGCTACACCAGCTGGTGTGGTCCTTGCCGTATGATGGCCACCAAAGTATTCACGCGGGCTGATGTGGGTGAATATTTCAACAAACATTTCGTCTGCATCAAGGTGGATATGGAACAAGGAGAAGGTCCGGCTTTGGCCAAGCGATATGAGGTGAAGGCCTATCCCACCATGCTCTTACTCAATCCCAATGCCGACGTGCTCAACACCGTACGTGGTTCCCGTTCGGGAGAAATGCTCATCGAAGAGGCTCAAAAGGCCAAATAAGATTTGTATTCCCCTAAAACAGATATAACAAAGGCTTCCCCAAAAGGGAAGCCTTTGTTATGATGGTGTTGTTTATTGACCCCGGCTTAAGCCTTTACGCGGTTGACGTATGAACCGTCGCGGGTGTCTACTTCGATGATTTCGCCTTCGTTGATGAAGAGGGGCACACGCACCTGAGCACCTGTTTCGAGCGTAGCGGGCTTGAGTGTGTTGGTGGCGGTGTCGCCTTTGAGGCCCGGCTCGGTGTAGGTGATTTTGAGGCGGGTCTTAACGGGCATTTCGGCATAGAGGATGGTTTCGGTTGAGGCATCGCTCACCACTTCCACTACATCGCCTTCTTTCATATAGTCAACGCCGGTGATGAGTTCTTTGGCAATCACCACGTCGTCCCAGGTCTCCTGGTTGAGGAAGTGGTATTGATCGCCTTCGGCATAAGAATACTGGAACGGACGACGCTCTACGCGGACGTCTTCAAGGGCTTCGCCAATGTTGAAGCGGCGCTCAAGTACACGGCCAGAGACTACGTCTTTGAGCGTGGTGCGCATGATGGTGTTGCCCTTGCCGGGTTTCACGTGAAGGAAGTCGATGCAGAAATAGAGCTTGCCGTCCATACGGATGCAAGTGCCTTTTTTAATGTCTTGTGATTTAATCATTGTATGTGTAATCTGATAATTGTTTGTCGTTTAAGCGGCTGCAAAGTTACGATTTTTTACAAAAACAGAGTAGCCCTTAGTCTTTCTTTCATTATCACGGCACATAAAAATAACCCTGATATGACAGAAAAACGGCATAACAGCTGAGAGGGGTATTGACACAGCGCGTTATAACTCTTCGAAGTCCACGTATTCGCCTTCGTCTTTTCCGAAAAACTTACCGTCGTTTGTTCGCTTGTTTGACTCTTGGGAGTCTTTACGAGTATGACTCTTGTCGTGGGCTTGTTTAGCCCCAAATCCCCCCGGCTGCGCAAAACGTCGCGAGCGTTGAGGCTTGCGGCCGGTGAAAAGGGCGATTATGGTGTCAACAAATTCAGTAATTATTCTAATGCCGAGCACAATCAACATAAAGAGAAATCCGAATACCAGAATTCCCAAACATCCGAGCAGGTGCATAGTTTGTGGTGTGTTAAGTCTGTGTTAGTGTGTGGTTCGGCCCATCGTCACCGACAAGAGAATATAAATCACAATGATAAGTGAAAGGGCGGTGAGTCCGAGCAAGGCAATCATCAGTGCGCTCAACGCGATGAAACCATAGCGCAGGGCGTTGTCTTTGATAGAGAAGTTTTTGAATTTGAGTGCAAACATAGGGATTTCGGCCACCAAAACCCAGCACGAGAGCGGTATGGCTGCCAGAATAATCCACGCGGCATAGTGTGTCTGCATCATCCAATCGTGTGTGCCCACGGCGAGGGCTGCCCAAAAGAGGGCGTTGGCCGGTGTGGGAAGTCCGATGAACGAGGTGGTCTGTCGGTCGTCGAGATTGAATTTGGCTAGTCGTAGGGCTGAGAAGGCGGCAATCAAGAAAGCGACAAACGGCAACCACAAGGCCGTGGTGGCGTCTACTACTTTCGGCAGTGTCTCACGCAAGAGCGAGAAGACGATGGAAGCCGGTGCCAGGCCAAAGGTGATGTCGTCGGCCAACGAGTCAAGTTCTTTGCCAATAGGCGAAGAAACGCCCAACAGTCGGGCGGCAAATCCGTCGAAAAAGTCAAACACCGCGCCGCCTACGATGAAATAGAGGGCCAAGTCATAGCGGGCTACGGGCTGGAGGGCGAAATAGGCCGCAATGCAACCGCAGATAAGGTTGCAGCAGGTGATGCTATTGGGGATATGTTTTTTCATTTGAAGCGTTGCCCGTATGGTTTGACAAATTGTCTCTTAGTCTCTTCGTCCTTATTCGGCCTTTTTGCCACTGAGGCGTGCGATGACGGTCTGATTGCCCACAGTGCGTTGTCCGAGGCTGGCGAGCACTTCGGTGTCGAGCGGCAGATAGACGTCTACGCGCGAGCCGAACTTGATGAAGCCGAGATGTTCGTCGATAAAACATTCGTCGCCTTCTTGGGCGTATGTGACGATGCGGCGTGCAACAGCACCGGCCACCTGGCGCACGAGCACTTCTTGGCCGGCGGGGGTTTCAATGACGATGGTGGAACGCTCGTTTTCGGTGCTGGCTTTGGGCAACCAAGCCTTATGGAAGTTGCCGTTGTGGTGGACGGCTTTTTTTACCACACCCTCCACGGGAAACCAGTTGGCGTGCACGTTGGTCACCGACATGAATATCGACACCATGATGCGGCGGTCGTGAAACACTTCGTTTTCGTCGACCTCCTCAATCACGACGATTTTACCATCGGCAGCAGCCACCACGGTGTTTTCCGTCTCTTCTTTAAACAAGCGGATGGGACATCTGAAGAAGTTCACTGCCGTGAGATAGAGAGGCAGGGTGATGGCCAGTACGACATAAAACGGGATGAGCGTCACGTCGCGCAAGAGAAAAAACAATAGTCCGTTGACGAGAAGTATGCCAATCAAGCCCCATTGCAAGATAGTGGTGCCTTCTCTGTGGAGTCTTGGTTTTGAAAGTCTTTTTATTCGGGCCATCTTCAGTGTAGTTGTTTCTAATGAAGGGATGAATGTTATCGATAGAGCTTTACTTGTGCAGGCTGGTCGCCGCCGGTCTCAGCGTCTCACCACTACTCCTGCAAAGCGTAGAACATACCTATATTAATGCAAAAATACGTATTTCGCTCTATTCGGCCAAATTCGCACCTGTCAAAGTGCGCCAAACCGATTAGACAAGTCGTGGA
>JAHAWW010000100.1 GCA_018383375.1 Prevotellamassilia sp.
TGGGAGATTGCCCAAAACATCACGGCGGCAGGCAGTGTCTTCATCGGCAATTACTCTCCCGAAAGTGCCGGCGACTATGCCTCAGGCACCAACCACACCCTGCCCACCAGCGCTTGGGCCAAAGCCTATAGCGGCGTCAACCTTGACAGTTTCTGCCGCAAAATCACTTATCAAGAACTCACACGCGAAGGTCTCACGGCCCTTTCCGACACCATCACCACCATGGCCAATGCAGAAGGCCTCGATGCCCATACCGCCGCAGTGACCGTCAGACTCAACCAAGCATAGTCCCCCCTACACGCTCTGCATGAAATCTCCACTCCAATACGTCCGCCCCAACATTCTCGCGCTGGCTCCCTATTCCACTGCCCGCGACGAATATAAAGGCGGCGACATCACCACTTGGCTCGATGCCAACGAGAGCCCCTACGACAATGGCGTCAACCGCTATCCCGACCCTCACCAGAAGGCGCTCAAGGCCCTGCTCTCTGAGATTAAGGGAATGCCTGTGTCACAGATTTTCGTGGGCAATGGCAGTGACGAAGCCATCGATTTGGTATTCCGCATTTTCTGCACGCCGGGCCAAGACAACGCCGTGGCCATTGCGCCCAGTTATGGTATGTATGCCGTCTCGGCAGCCACCAACGACATTGCGCTCAAAGAGGTCTGCCTCAATGCCGATTTCTCTCTGCCGGTCGAGGCTCTTTTGAAGGCTTGCGACGCCCACACAAAGGTGATGTGGGTGTGCTCGCCCAACAACCCGACGGGCAATGCCTTTGATGTGGCTGTGTTGGAAGACTTGGCCGACCGTTTCGACGGCATCCTCGTTGTAGACGAAGCTTATGCCGACTTCTCTGAGCGCGGTTCGCTCTTGTCTGTTCTCGACCGCCACCCCAATCTCATCGTACTTCAGACCTTGTCGAAGGCATGGGGCATGGCCGGTCTGCGTCTGGGATTGGCGTTTGCACATACCGACATCGCCACACTCTTTGCCCGTGTGAAATATCCCTACAACGTCAACGGGCCGACGCAATTGACCGTGATGCAACACCTCCGGGCCGGCATCAGGGAGCAGGTGGAAGAAATCAAACGAGAGCGCGAACGTTTGGCACACGTGTTGCCCACGCTCAAAGTGGTCGAAGCGGTCTATCCCACCGACGCCAACTTCTTTCTCATCCGCACAGCCGACGCCGATGCGGTCTACGACCACCTCATCGCCCGTGGCATCATTGCCCGCAACCGCACCCGTATGCCGCTCTGCCAAGGCTGCCTGCGCATCACCATTGGCACACCTCAAGAGAACGACCTGTTGCTCAAAGCCTTGGCCGATTTCCCCCAACCATAAACCCTCGACACTTATGAGCCGACTTGCCATTTTCATCGACCGCGACGGCACCATCATACGCGAACCTGCCGACGAACAGATTGACTCTCTCGAAAAGCTGGAATTTGTGCCGGGCGTGATTTCTGCTTTGGCCAAGATTGTGGGCCACGACTACGAACTGGTCATGGTGTCCAATCAAGACGGCTTGGGCACCGACAGTTTTCCGGAAGAAACCTTTTGGCCGGCACACAACAAGATGCTTGCCACACTTGAAGGCGAAGGCATCCGTTTCGACGACCAACTCATCGACCGCACCTTCCCCGCCGACCAGGCACCGACGCGCAAACCCGGCACGGCTATGCTCACCCATTACACTGACGGTTCCTACGACCTGAGCCGCTGTTTCGTCATTGGCGACCGCGCCACCGACATCCGACTGGCCGTCAATCTCGGTGCCAAAGGCATTTTGCTCCGCACCCCTGAGGAGGCCGCACAAATGCTCGATGCCGAAGAGCAAAAGGCGCTCTCTCTGGCCACAACCTCATGGGCCGACATTGCAGAGCTTATCCGCCGCACCGACCGCCGGGCCGAAATCTGCCGCAAGACGGCCGAGACCGACATCCACATCGTCGTAGACCTCGACGGCGGCGGCGAAACCCACATCGACACCGGTCTGAAGTTTTTCGACCACATGCTCTCCCAACTGCCCCACCATGCCGGCATCTCGCTCGTAGCCGAGTGCCGTGGCGATCTTGAAGTCGACGAGCACCACACCATGGAAGACGTGGCCATTGCCTTGGGCGAAGCCATTTATCAAGCTTTGGGTAGCAAACGTGGAATGGAGCGCTATGGTTTTGCCCTGCCTATGGACGAGAGCCGAGCCATGGTGTTGCTCGACTTCGGCGGCCGTGCCGACTTCAGTTGGGACGTCACGTTCACCCGCGAATATGTGGGCGACACCCCGACCGAAATGTTCAAACACGTGTTCCACTCGCTCTGCACGGCCATGCGGTGCAACCTCCACATCTCAGCCTCCGGCGAAAACAACCACCACCTCATCGAGGGCGTCTTCAAAGCCTTCGCCCGCACACTCCGTCAAGCCATCCGCCGCAACGTCTTCAGCGAAACGTTGCCTTCGAGCAAAGGTGTGCTTTAATCCCCCCATCCCCCTCCAGCCATGATTGCAATTATCGACTATAA
>JAHAWW010000106.1 GCA_018383375.1 Prevotellamassilia sp.
ATCGATTTGTCGCTTGCCGCCGTAGGCCACGCTAACGGCACGGTCTACGACCTGCTGCATGGCGGGGGTGATTTCGGCGCCAACGCCGTCGCCTGTTACGAAGGGAATGGTGGGGCAGTCGGGGACGATGAGGCTGCCGTCTTGGCGAATGGTTATCTTGCTCATGGGAATGTGGTTTGCTGGGTTAAGGATTTGGGATGATAATTAGAAACGAAACGGACTGTCTCATTGTGCTTCTGCAGCCAGACAGCCTAAGGCCGAGCCGGCGCGGAACCACGCAATCTGTTGCGCGTTGTAGGTGTGGAGTGCCTTGATGGTGTCGCTTGTGCCGTCGGCGTGATTGACGACCACCTCAATTGGCTCTCCGGGCTTGATGCCGCTGCATTTCACCGTCAGACGGTCGCTTTCGAGAATTTTGTCGTAGTCGGCAGGCGAGGCAAAGGTGAGTGCGAGCACGCCCTGCTTTTTCAGGTTCGTCTCGTGGATGCGGGCGAAACTTTTGGCTAAAATCACCTTAACGCCCAAGAAGCGCGGCTCCATAGCGGCGTGCTCACGGCTTGAGCCTTCGCCATAATTGTCCTCGGCCACCACAATCGTGCCACCGCCGGCCTGTTTTACCGCCTTGGCCACGGCCCAAACGGCCTCTTTCTCGCCGCTCAGCGGATTGGTCACGGCACCCGTCTGACCCGTGAAGGCATTGACGGCGCCAAGGAGCAGGTTTTGCGAAATGTTCTCAAGATGACCGCGGAAGCGCAGCCACGGGCCGGCCATAGAGATGTGGTCGGTGGTGCACTTGCCTTGTGTTTTGATGAGCAGGTAGAGGTTGTCGAAGTCCTTGCCATCCCAGGGCTTGAAGGGTTCGAGGCGTTGCAGACGCTCGCTGTCGGGCCGGATGATGGGCTCGGGAGCGTCGGCCTTGGGAGCTTCGTAGCCCTCGGTGGCGGGACGGAGAAAGCCTGCTTCGGGCAGGTCGGCGTCAGCCGGTGGAGTGAGGCCTTTCGTCTCAGGCAACAGCGCCGGGTGGCGGCTCAGCGAGGCGGTGAAGGCATATCCGGCTGCCGTCTCGGGCGAGGTGATGAACGCGTGCGTATTGGGGTTGCCGTCGGCACGTTTGGCAAAGTTGCGGTTGAAGGTTGTGATGATGCTGTTGCGGCGTGTGGGGTCGTCGGTCTTGCGTTTCCACTGTCCGATGCAGGGTCCGCAAGCGTTGGCCATTATCACAGCACCCGCCTGTTTGAAGATGTCGATGAGACCGTCACGCTCGGCGGTGGCCAGGATTAGTTCAGAGCCGGGATTGATGATGAGTTCGGTCTTGATTTCAAGCCCTGCCTTCATACCGGCCTCAATCACGGCAGCGGCGCGGTGCAGGTCTTGATAAGACGAGTTGGTGCACGAGCCGATGAGCACTACGTCTATTTTGTCGGGATAGCCTGAGGCTTTCACCTTTTCGGCCATATCGGCCACCGTGCATGCCGCGTCGGGCGTGAAGGGACCGTTCACGAAGGGCGTCAGAAGGCTCAGGTCAATTTCAATCACTTGGTCAAAATAGTCTTCGGGCTTAGCCGTCACTTCAGGGTCGGCTTTCAGGTCGTCGGCACAGGCACCTGCCATTTCGGCCACGTCGGGGCGTCCGGTGGCTGTGAGGTAGCGGGCCGTTTTGTCGTCGTAGGGGAAGATGGAAGTCGTGGCACCCACTTCGGCCTCCATGTTGCAGATGGTGGCACGTCCGGTGCACGAGAGCGAAGCCACGCCTTCGCCAAAATAATCAATGACGGCGTTGGTGCCGCCTTTGGTGGTGAGCAGGCCGGCCAGTTTCAGAATGACGTCTTTAGGCGACGCCCAGCCGCTCAGACGGCCTGTGAGTTTCACGCCGATGAGGCGCGGCACTTTCAACTCCCAAGGCATGCCCACCATCACATCGACAGCGTCGGCACCACCTACGCCCACGGCCACCATGCCAGCACCGCCGGCGTTGGGAGTGTGCGAGTCGGTGCCCACCATCATACCGCCGGGAAAAGCGTAGTTTTCCAGAACAATCTGGTGGATTATGCCGGCGCCGGGCCGCCAGAAACCTATGCCGTAGCGTGCGGCGGCCGATTTGAGGAAGTCGTAGACTTCGGCGTTGGTCTGATTGGCCGTGGCGAGGTCGGTCTTGGCTCCGTCGGTGGCGCAAATCAGGTGGTCACAATGCACTGTGGCCGGCACGGCCGACTCCGTCCTGCCGGCGTTCATGAATTGCAGCAGGGCCATCTGTGCCGTGGCGTCTTGCATGGCCACACGGTCGGGGTGGAAACCGGCATAGTCTTCACCGCGCTTCAGGGGCGTGGCGGGGAGCGGTGAAGCCAGGTGGGCAAACAACACCTTCTCAGCGTAAGTCAATGGTCGCGCCATGTGGGCACGTACTTGGGAGACCTTCTCGGCATAGGCCGCATAAAAACGGCTCAGCATTTCCTTGTCACGAGTCATAAT
>JAHAWW010000107.1 GCA_018383375.1 Prevotellamassilia sp.
AAGACACGGAAATATGTACAAACAAAAAGGAAGACATCTTAGCCAGTTGCCTGACTTGTGATGTCTTCCTTACCAGTCGGGGTGACTGGATTCGAACCAGCGACCACACGCCCCCCAGACGCGTACTCTAACCGGGCTGAGCTACACCCCGAAAGGTGCTTCACAAAAAGCTTGGCAGAAAGTTCTGCGTTACTTCCGTTTAGCGAGTGCAAAAGTAGCACATTTTTCTCAAACACCAAACAAATCGCGTGATTTTTTTGAAAAATCTCCGTTTTGCCTCATTTTTTCACGTCAAATGCAGGTGGGACGGCCGCAAGTCTGTAACTTAGCGTAGAGTTTCCCGCGCAACCGTGGCGGCTCGACCTACCTTTAATATTATTATTATGGAACACATATCCAACGACATCCTCACTGTGACCATCAGCCCCCTCGGCGCAGAAATGCAAAGTTTGAAACTGCGCCGGTCTGAGCGCGAACTGCTCTGGCAAGGTGACGAAGCATTTTGGCACGGACGTTCGCCCATTCTCTTCCCTGCCGTGGGCGGCGCGTGGAACAAAACGTGGCACATTGGCGGACAAGCACACACCATGCCCAAGCACGGGTTTGTGAGAGAAAAGACCTGGCAGGCTGAGGTGCTTTCGCCTCAAAGCGTCGTGTTCAGCTATCAAGACAAAGGCGAAGACCGCGCAGCTTTCCCCTGGGACTATACCGTCAAAGTGACGTATGCGGTTGAAGCCAACACCGTGCGCGTGACGTTGCGTGTGGAAAACCACAGCGACGAAACTATGTATTTCCAGATGGGAGGCCACCCCGGGTTTGTCTTGCCAGACTTTGACGAAGACGAGCCCATTTGCGGCTATCTCAAACTCGAAGGTGAACCGAAGTCTGTGCTTCGTGCGGCCGACCAGGGTTGTACACTGCCTGAACGGTTTGACTATCCGGTAGATGAAGACGGCTTTGTGCCCCTTTCGAAAGCAACCTTCATCAACGAAGCCTTGATTTTTGACGGTGGTCAGATTACGGGTGGCGTGATTTGCGACAAACAAAAACGCCCCATTGTTCGTGTGCAGTCTGGTGCGCCAGTATGGCTCTTCTGGTCACCGCAAGGACAGCACGCTCCGTTTGTTTGCGCCGAACCGTGGTATGGCCTTTGCGACCCCATTGGCTATGAAGGCGACGTTTCCGGACGACCCTACATCAATAGTCTCACGGCCGGCGGTGTCTGGGAAGGGGAATATACCATCGAAGTACTCATTGACTAAAATCATCACACACAGCATTAACAATATGTCTAAACACGTCAAAGACCTCGTGGTGACGGCCGTTGAAAAACTGCGCGACGACTACGCAGTCATACATCTGCACGACCCTGCTGCTACATTGCCGGAAATATTGCCGGGGCAGTTTGTGGAGGTTCGGGTGGACCACTCACCAAACACTTTCTTGAGACGACCCATCAGTATCAACGAGGTCGATATCAACAAAAACGAATTCAGCCTGCTCGTTCACGCCGTGGGCGAAGGCACAAAAGCCATGCTGGCTCTCAAACCTGGCGACAAACTCAACTGCCTCTACCCTCTCGGCCACGGTTTCACCATCCCCGAAGGTTCAGGCCGTCAACTCTTGCTCTGTGGCGGAGGCGTGGGCACGGCACCACTGCTCTACTACGGCAGACGCCTCAAAGAAGCCGGCCACGAACCCACGTTCCTGCTTGGCGGACGATCTGCACGCGACCTCCTGCAACTTGACCAGTTTGAGCAATACGGCCGAGTGTGCTGCACCACCGAAGACGGCACCTATGGCGAGCACGGCCGCGTGACCGACCACAGCGTATTGAAATCACAGACATTCGACGCCGTAGCCACCTGCGGACCTATGCCGATGATGCAGGCCGTGGCCCGTTGGGCTTCGTCACTAAACCTGCCTTGTGAGGCTTCGCTCGAAAACCTCATGGCCTGCGGACTTGGAGCCTGTCTCTGCTGCGTAGTGAAAACAATCGACAACCACAACATCTGTGTCTGTCAAGACGGACCTGTGTTTAACACCCAACAACTGCAATGGCAAAAGTAAACGTCAACATAGGCGACGGGCTGCAACTAAAAAATCCCGTCCTCACGGCTTCGGGCACCTTTGGTTATGGATTGGAGTTTGCAGACCTTATAGACTTGGGCCGACTCGGCGGCATCATCGTCAAAGGCACAACCCTGAATCCACGAGAAGGGAACGACTATCCACGCATGGCTGAGACACCAATGGGTATGCTCAACTGCGTGGGGCTGCAAAATAAAGGAGCTGCATATTTCTGCTCTGAAATCTATCCGAAAATCAAAGACCTTGACACAAACGTGCTGGTCAACGTCTCTGGCTCTTCGCCCGAAGACTATGCGGAATGTGCGGCCATGATGGCACAGCTCGATAACATACCGGCCATTGAACTCAACATCTCGTGTCCCAACGTCAAAGACGGCGGTATGGCCTTTGGCGTGACGTGTGAAGGAGCAGCATCGGTGGTTAAGGCTGTACGTAAGGCTTACAACAAGACCCTTATCGTCAAACTCTCACCGAACGTCACCGACATAGCTTCGATAGCACGTGCCGTCGAAGATGAAGGAGCAGATGCCGTTTCGCTCATCAATACGCTGATGGGTATGCACATCGACATCCGTCGACGCCGCTCCGTCTTGAGCATTGGCACTGGTGGTCTGAGTGGACCGGCCGTGCGTCCCGTGGCAGTTCGTATGGTATGGCAGGTGGCTCACGCCGTCAAAATACCTGTTATCGGACTGGGTGGCATTATGACGGCCGAAGATGCCATAGAGTTTCTTATGGCAGGCGCAACAGCCATCGAAGTGGGTACAGCTAACTTTATCGACCCCTGTGCCTCCGTTAAAATCGCCGAAGGCATCAACCGCTGGCTCGACGAGCAAGGCGTGGCCGACGTGCACGACATTATCGGAGCTGCTTGGTGAGGTAGCTTTGTGTGATACTCCACTCCACTGCCACTCTTCAATATTTCATCAAAGAGCCGCGTCTCACGCAGCAAACAAACAAAAAACAAAGCGGGCCGTAACGATGATTTTTCATCGAAACGGCCTGCTTTGTTGATTAACTGAGAATTGTATGATTAGTTGTTTTCGGGACGGAGGGTGCGAACGGTTTCTCCGGCACGCCACATCTCGCTTTCACGCAGAGCCTTGAGCTCGGCTTCGAGTTTCTCACGATAGTCGGGCTTTGAGTTGCTGTCGATGGAAATTTGGGCTTCGTTACCAGTCACTACGCTCTGATAGAGTTGTTCCATAACGGGTTTAATGGCATCGTGGAACGGGCCCATCCAGTCGAGTGCACCGCGCTGAGCAGTAGTAGAACAGTTGGCATACATCCAGTCCATACCGTTTTTACCCACCATAGGAAGCAATGACTGAGTGAACTCTTCGACCGTTTCGTTAAAGGCTTCTGAGGGAGTATGGCCATGCTCGCGAAGAGTTTCGTATTGAGCAAGGAAAAGACCTTGAACAGCGCCCATGAGCGAACCGCGCTCGCCGGTGAGGTCGCTGGTGGCTTCACGTTTGAAAGTGGTCTCAAAAAGATAACCCGAACCAATGCCTACGCCGAAAGCCAGAACTTTCTCGAGAGCTTTTCCTGAGTGGTCTTGATAGATGGCATAAGAGGAGTTGAGGCCACGACCCTCAAGAAACATGGTGCGAAGCGATGTACCCGAACCTTTGGGGGCTACCATAATGACGTCGATGTCGGCAGGAGGCACGACACCGGTGCGGTCGCTCCAGTTGATGGCAAAACCGTGAGAGAAATAGAGAGTCTTGCCTGCGGTGAGATGAGGCTTGATTGTGGGCCAAAGCTGCATCTGGGCTGCGTCTGAAAGGAGCATGCAGACGATGGTACCGCGCTCAGCGGCTTCTTCGAGGCTGAAGAGTGTTTCGCCGGGCACCCAACCGTCTGCTACGGCTTTGTCATAGGTTTTGCCTTGACGCTGACCGACAATAACATTGAAGCCGTTGTCGCGAAGGTTGCAGGCTTGGCCAGGACCTTGAACGCCATAACCCAAAACGGCGATGGTTTCGTTTTTCAATACTTCACGTGCTTTTTCGAGGGGAAATTCCTCACGGGTCATCACTTCTTCGATGACACCGCCAAAATTCAATTTTGCCATTTTAATTTTTAGTTTTAATGGTTGGTTTTATGTGTATTGTTTGTTTGCTTTTTACAAGGGTTTCCACACGATAGCTGCCTTGAAGACGGGCAGATTATCGTGTTGGCGTCTGATTTCGACGAGATGGGTGGTGTCATCGACAGGCGTCATATAATATAATAAGGTGTCGGCGGCATAGGCCTCGGCAGTGTAAAGGGCTTCGATGCGGGCAGGCCGATGGGTTTTGAATTGCTCAACGGGGAAGAGGTCAAGGGCGGTCTCGATGTAACGGATGGAGTTGACGTGGCCGTTAATATCGAGATCAGAGTAGCCTGCCACATAGGTCTTGATTGGTTGGTCTTGTTTGAGTCGCACTCTGCGGGCTGTGCCTATGCCTGGCTCAATGTCAATGGTCAAATCAGAAAAACCGCCATTGGGTAGGTTTTCGAGGTCGGCCGAGGAACGCGAATCAAGACTGATGAGAGCCCATGTCGACGTGGCAAATCCGTAATTGAAGCCCGTTGGCGACGTGATGGCAAAATGACGGTCGGTGAATTGGCGATAGACACGCGACACCCATGTTTCTATCGTATAGGGTTCGCCGGTGGTGGGCATTCGTTCCAAGTCGATGACCAACCTCGAGAGCACCCACACGTGGTTATGGCGTATCATATCGTCAAAGCCAAAACCGCGACGACCTGCATGGAGACTGGCGCAACGCAAGAGTTGATTGCCAAAGAATTTCCACGACAAGTTGCCGACAAAATCTTCGCTGAAAGGCTCCACGACAAAACTGAAGGCATCGCCGCGGGAATCGCCTTTAAGGTAGGTGTAGGGTTGGGGAGTCATAGACGTAATTTTTTCTATCAGCCTCAGATGGTGTGGCGGAATTCTTCTTCCCTCAGTTCAAGGAATTCGCTCAAGGCTTCGCGGCGGCTCTTGGTTACGGCGATGACACCCGAGCTGACAAACTGCAAGAGGCAACCATACGACTTGAGGGCATGATAGAGCGACATGATGGTCTCGGGAAGGCCCTCGACAGACACTATCGAATAGACTGCGTTGACTTCAACGATTTTGCTGTCGTGAAGACGAATAGCCTTGGATATTTCTTTGTTCTCAAGCAACTTAGCCGTTGCTATCTTATAGAGTGCCTGTTCCATCACATAGATGTCGTCTGAGGTGAAATAGCGGGCTTGGATGACATCTATTTTTTTCTCTATCTGCTTGGTGACGGTGCGAATGATGTCTTCGGTGGTGTAGCAGGTGATAGTGTAGCGATGGACATTCTGAGTGCCCGACGGAGAGACGTTGAGGCTCTCGATGTTGAGCTGTCGGCGCGTGAAAACGTTGGTCACCTGATTAAGCACACCGGCCAAGTTTTCGGAGAAGATGATGATGGTGAAAAGCTGCACGCCGCCCTCTTCGGCCGGACGACCGACGGGATTAGGGCCGGGTGCGTTTATGTGGTTGTTTTGGCTCATGGCTTAGTCGTTGTTTGAGAGTATCATATCGTCTACGTCGTGTCCAGGGCAGCACATAGGGAAGACGTTGTCTTCTTCCATCACGGCCACTTGAAGCAAATAAGCTCCCGGAGTGTCGAGCATCTTACGGATAGCTGCATCGAGGTTTTGGCGCTCGGTGACAGTGTGTGAGGGTATGCCGTAGGCCGAGGCTATCTGCTCATAGTCAGGATTGAGCATCGGCGTAAACGAATAGCGACGGTTGAAAAAGAGTTCTTGCCACTGACGAACGTTGCCCAGATAATTGTTGTTGAGTAGGATGATTTTTACGGGCGCTCCTTGTTCCATAATAGTGCCCAGCTCTTGGATGCTCATCTGCAAACCGCCGTCGCCCAAAAAGAGACAGACAGTACGCTCGGGGGCACCAAAGGTGGCACCGATGGCTGCGGGCAGACCATAGCCCATTGTGCCCATACCACCCGATGTGATAATGCTACGCTTTTGGGTGAATTTGAAATAGCGCGCAGAGAGCATTTGATTTTGGCCCACGTCTGTAACCAGCACGGCTTTGTTTTCTGTCAGTTCGGTGACGCGGCGTGCCACCTCACCCATGCGCAAAGGACCCTCTGAGGGATGTATTTGTGGATTGATGACATGCTCGGTTTCAATCTTATCGAAAGGTCTGAAACTCTCACGCCATGCCGTGTGAGTACGTTTCTTAAGCAGTCTGGTCACATCAGCAAGAGTCTGTTTGCAGTTACCCAACACGGCTACATCGACCTTTACGTTTTTGTTGATTTCAGAGGGGTCGATGTCGAAGTGTATCTTTTTGGCTTGGCATGCATAAGTGGCAAGTTTACCGGTGATGCGGTCATCGAAGCGCATACCAACGGCGATAAGCAGGTCACACTGCTGCGTATTTTTGTTGGCTCCCAAACTGCCGTGCATACCGAGCATACCCACGTTAAGCGGATGGTCGGTGGGCAAAGCCGAAAGACCGAGCAGGGTGCAACCAGCAGGAGCATCGGCGGTTTCGATAAATTGTTTCAACTCTTGACCGGCATCGCCCAATTCTACACCTTGTCCCACAAGCACGAGCGGCCTCTCAGCTTGATTGATAAGATCGGCGGCTGCAATGATGCTGGCAGGGTCGGTCTTGGGCACAGGCACATAGCTTCTGATAAATCCCACACTTACGGGATGATATTCGGCTTTCTCCACTTGGGCATTCTTGGCAAAGTCGAGCACGACAGGACCGGGACGTCCTGAGGCGGCAATATAAAACGCACGGCTCACGGCCCAAGCCACGTCTTTAGCAGAGCGAATTTGATAGGCCCATTTGCAAATAGGCTGTGTGATGTCGACCATATCGCACTCTTGGAAGGCATCGCTGCCGAGCATCTGTGCACCCACCTGCCCCATAATAACAACCATCGGTGTGCTGTCCATCATAGCATCGGCAATACCGGTGATTGTGTTGGTGGCACCCGGACCACTTGTGACCAAGGCCACACCTGTCTTGCCGCTCACTCTGGCATAACCTTCGGCTGCGTGTGTGGCAGCTTGTTCGTGACGCACAAGAACGTGGTTGAGCGTCTGGCGGTAATCATAGAGGGCATCATAAACGGGCATAATTGCACCTCCGGGATATCCGAAGATGGTTTCAACGCCTTCGCCCACTAATGCTCTAAGCATTATTTCAGCTCCTGTCAAAACTTCGGGAGCAGTAATGCGATGTGTGGTAGACTGTGAGGGGTCTGTCATCTTTTATGTTATTGATAGAAAGGTGTTATTGGGTAGAGTGTTAAAGTTTAAGAGACTAAACAAACTCTTTGTCAAATCTTGTCTTAGTCGTTGGGCACAATGCGAATGCCGCCTTTGTCGGCGCTCGATACCATCGAGGCGTAGGCTTTGAGGGCCTTCGAAACGTGGCGTTGACGCGTGAGCGGACGCATAGGTCGCGCTTTGAGTTCTTCGTCAGAAAGTTTCACGTTGATGCTACGGCTCGGGATATCTATCTCGATGATGTCGCCATCTATGATTTTCCCTATGTTGCCACCGGCTGCGGCTTCGGGCGAAATGTGGCCGATGCTCAAGCCCGATGTACCGCCCGAAAAGCGACCGTCTGTGATGAGAGCACAAGCTTTGCCCAAATGACGGCTCTTGATGTATGACGTGGGATAGAGCATTTCTTGCATACCGGGACCGCCCTTGGGACCTTCGTGGGTAATGACCACTACATCACCGGCTTGAACTTTGCCGCCAAGAATACCTTCACAGGCTTCTTCTTGAGAGTCAAAAACTTTGGCCGGTCCGCAAAAATGCCATACCGAAGGGTCTACACCAGCAGTTTTCACCACACAACCGTCAAGGGCTATGTTACCAAAAAGCACGGCCAAACCGCCATCTTTGGAATAGGCGTGGGCAATGTCATGAATGGCTCCGTCTGCTCGATCGATGTCGAGCGAGGGCCATGTGGCTTCTTGGCTACCCATCTTGGTGGAGAAACATCCTCCTGGGGCTGCACTATAAATTCTCTGGGCTTCGGGGTGAACCGTCATTCCGGTGATGCTGTATTTCTCAATATCTTGGCCCAATGTCGAACCGTTCACTCTGACGGTGTCGAGCTGCAGCAAACCGCCCTTAGCCAACTCACCCAAAATGCCCATCACGCCTCCGGCACGATTGCATTCTTGGATTGAAAAACGCTGGGTGTTGGGCGAAAGTTTGCACAAACAGGGTACTTTGCGACTTAAAGCGTCGATGTCGGCCATTTTGAAGTCAACACCGGCTTCGCCGGCCACGGCTAAAAGGTGCAACACGGTGTTGGTCGAACCGCCCATAGCGATGTCGAGCGTCATAGCGTTTACAAAGGCATCACGCGTGGCAATGCTCAAAGGCAATACACTCTCGTCGCCTTCGTCATAATATTTATAGGCATTCTTGACGATGAGTCGGGCTGCATCTTCAAAAAGACGACGACGACCCACGTGGGTGGCCAATATCGTGCCGTTGCCGGGAAGCGACAAACCGAGCGCTTCGGTGAGACAGTTCATCGAATTGGCCGTGAACATACCGGAACACGAACCACAACCGGGACAAGCGCGACGCTCAATTTCTGCCAGTTCAGCATCTGAAACCGACGTGTCGGCGCCCTTAATCATAGCCGTGATGAGATCGACATTCTCGCCATTCCATTTGCCCGCCTCCATCGGACCACCACTTACAAAGATAGTGGGGATGTTCAGACGCATGGCGGCCATAAGCATACCCGGAGTGATTTTGTCGCAATTAGACACACAAACCAAAGCATCTGCCTTATGGGCATTGACCATATACTCAACAGAGTCGGCTATGATGTCACGCGAAGGGAGCGAATAGAGCATGCCGTCGTGCCCCATAGCAATGCCGTCGTCAATGGCAATGGTGTTGAACTCAGCTGCATAGCAGCCCAGTTTTTCAATTTCTTGTTTGATGAGTTGACCCACCTCATGCAAATGGGTGTGTCCCGGCACGAATTGCGTGAATGAGTTGGCAATGGCAATAATGGGTTTGCCCAACTGCTCACGTTTCATTCCCGTGGCCATCCATAGCGCACGGGCACCTGCCATTCGTCGGCCCTCTGTACTGAAGGCGCTTCTGAGTTTATGCTTCATATTATTATATATGGTCTCACTGTCACCGAAGGCTTGCTGTACCTCGGTTTATTAAAATGCAAATGTATCGAAAATTTGCGGCACGACAAACAAAACGTCAGACTTTTATGCCGAAAATTACATTTTTGATGTAAATATGCAGAGATCTATGCATAAAATTGACATAAACGTGCAAGAGGACAGTATAACCGCCTAAAGGGAATGTGACAGGTGTAAACAAGCAAGCCGTACAAAGGGGTACAAGAAGTCTGATTTTTCTACTTTCCTATACCCTATTTTTTAGCCTTTTTCCCAATCACCCAATCACAAGCGCCGCAACGTATTGATTACCAAAACAATGCTGTGATTGAAAGGTGACTGGAATGACTTTTCGTCCAATCACGCTCAATCACGCGAAAAAAAGGTTGAATTAAGTTGAGGCATCGTGTTAAATCAAAGCCAAAAGGTCTTTGAGGGCAAAAAATACCATCGGCATCAACAGAGCTGGCAACAGGTTGATTGTCTTACAGTCTTTGATGCCCATCACGCCGAGGCCGGCAGCAGCAATCAACACACCACCCACTACCGAAACTTCACCTATCAATTCTTCAGAAATAAATGCCGCTGAAACATTGGCTATGCCGTAAATACCTCCCTGCCAAGCGAATACGGCAATAGCGGTGAGGGCCGTACCGAAACCGTAGCTTGAAGCAATGACTATCATCGTCACCAAATTGAGCGTGGCGGCTGTCATCAAATAGGTATCATCGCCATAAAGTGCACTCAACACCGGACCCATCATCGAGAGCGTGCCGACACAACAGAGCAAAATGCCGGTGGTGATGCCTTCGGCCAAATTGCTGCCGCCCGACACACGAGCCGTGGCGCGGTCCATACGTTTGTCGAGTTTAAGCAGGGTGCCGAGCAAGCCGCCCAAAGCCAAACAGACAATAAACAATACGGGATAGTTGCTTTTTTGCATGTGACTCATGGCCACATTAATGCCCAAGACAAGGGCGGCAAGGCCCATTGCAGTGTTGAGCACGGTGATGTATTTTTCGCGAATGCCTTTGCGGGCCAGTGCGCCGATGGCACTACCGGCTACCACCGCAGCAGCGTTGAGGACGATAGCTATCATATTGATGGTTTTTAAGAGACCAAAAGATTAGGAAACTAAGAAATTAAAAGCGACGCAGCAATCCCTGTAAGGGCGTCATGTTGCGCCCTTATAGGGCTTTCGAAGTCGCTAATAACTCTTTGACTCGTTGACTTTGCGTCTCGTTGTCTGTTTATTTGTCAGAAGTCTACACTCAGCCGAACGTTGAAGAGACGGCCGGTGAGATAGTTGGGTACGGCATAGCGCGTGTTGGTGATGTCAGTAATCCAATAATACGAACTCACGTTTTTGATGTCCATCAGATTGAGGGCATCAATGCCGAGCCAAGCATTGCGGATGTAGCGATGAATGCCTGTGCGATAAGGACTCTCATCGGGTTTGATGAGGCGGTAACTCATACCGATATCTACACGTTTGTATGCCGGTGCTCTGAAATTCCATTTCTGACGAGCCTCGTGAGCCGGACCGAAGGGCAGTCCGTCGGCAAAAGCAGCCTTGAGCGTCACGCGCCAACGGTCGGTGCCGGGGAAGAAATCGGTGAAATAAAGCGAGAGATTATAGCGCTGATCTGTAGGACGAGGCACCCATTCGCCGGCCAACTTTTCTTTCGTACCCATAATGGAGAAAGTAATCCACGAGTCGGCGCCGGGCACAAACTCACCAAAGAGTTTGAAGTCGATGCCGGCGGCATAACCGCTGGTTTCGTTTCGTCCGCTATACACCACCCTCACACCGTCGACGGCATAAGGAATGAGGCGCGAGAGGGCTTTGTAATAGGCTTCGGTGGTGAAACGAAACGGCCGTCCCATCATCCTGAAGGTATAATCGGCCCCTACCACAAAGTGAATAGACCGCGGCGACTTGATGTCAGAGTTAAGGCGGATTTGTGCCACTCCGTTTTGCATCACCGTGTCGCGAAGTTCTTTATAAAATGGCGCTTGATAATACACACCCGTGGCGGCGCGGAAGGTCCAGCTGTCGTTGCCGGCAGGAATAATGCCGAGCGACGCACGCGGCGAGATGATGGTTTCGCCGTTCCAATCCCAATGTGAGAGTCGGAGTCCGTAAGTGAGATTAAACAATGCGGCCGAAGTCTTGAAACGCCAAGCATCTTGAGCAAAAAGTTCCAGTCGGTTGGTTTCGAGAGTAGCCAACGAGCGCTGACTGTAAACGAGACAAAGACGGTTGGGGTCGGTGGGAAGAGAATAGCCCATTGAGTCGCGCATTTCCCATTCGCGTGAATTCTCCTCCACACGTTGGCGTTTCCAGTCAAAACCAGCTTGGAGCGTGTGGCCGGTGAAGCGCGTGCGGAAGGTGAGGCCTACGTCAAAGACGCGTGCCTTGAGGCGATTGCGGGCATGCTCCATGTAAGTGCCCACGCCGAGTTCTTGTTGCGATGTGGCTTCTTGAAGCCAATATTCACCCTGTATGTCATAAGTTTCGCGCTCTCTAGTGGAAAACGACGAAAGGCGCAAGGCCAAATAAGTCTGAGGATTGAAGTGGCGGGTGATGGTAGCGGCACCGAAAAGCGTGGAGAAGCGGTCACTTTCCCAGCCATCGAAATAGACTTTAAAGCGGCGTGGCTCGTAGAGCGTCCCGAAGGCGGTTTCGCGTTCTTGTGGGCGGAAGTTGTAGTGATTGTCGGCAATATTGGCCAAGATATCCACGCTCCAGCGGCGATTGGGCGTCCAACTTAAAAAGGCTTGCCAATCGAGGAAATTGGGCGAATACTCGCCTTCTGTGTCGGTGGAGCCGAGCAGATGCTTCGTGGTTTTATAGCGCAGTGAAGTCATGGCACTAAACTTCTTATTGCCCCACCCCACATAGCCTCCGGCACCGAGCAATGAGGCTTGAGCCGAGGCCTCAAGGCGTTCGGGACGTTTATAGGTGATGTCGAGCACTGACGACATTTTGTCGCCATATCGGGGTTCGAAACCGCCGGTTGAGAAATTAACGCTGCCCACCATATCGGGGTTGATGATGGAGAGGCCTTCTTGTCCACCACTGCGCACCAGCAAGGGTCGAAAAACCTCTATACCGTTGAGATAGACGCAGTTTTCGTCAAACGAACCACCCCGGACGTTGTATTGCGACGACAATTCATTATGTGTCGACACACCGGCTTGGGTGGCAATGATTTCTTCCACGGCATTACCCGAAGCCGAGGGGGCCAGCCGTGTTTGGTCGAGCGTAATCTTCTGCATCGTTCCGGTCTGCACGCCTTTACCTGTGACAACGGCTTCACCAAGCGCATTGCTGCCATAAACGGGCATAACCACATCGAGCCTTATCGAGTCGGCCGGATTACGCAACACGCGCCGACGGGTCTCATAGCCTATCATGGAGAATATCACGGTGACGGTGTCGGCCGACGTGCAGGTGAGGCTGTATTCGCCCTTGAGATTGGTCAAGGTGTAGACGCCCTGCCCCGTCACTCGCACATTGGCCAACTCGATGGGTTGACCCGAGTCGTCACTGACGCGGCCAAAAATGCGGCTACGGTTTTGAGCAGCCAGCGAACCGACGCCGACACTCATATATAATAAAATGAGGCCCAATAGAAGGCAGAGACGTTTCACTTGATGAATAGGAGTTTAGTCGAGTGTTTGAGAGATGTGTTGCTCGCGGTGACAAAGACTCACACAAATGCCCCACTTGTCGTGCAGATAGTGGGCCAAATGTTCGGCACAATAGACACTGCGATGCTGACCGCCGGTGCAGCCAAACGAAAACATCAAGTCTGTAAACCCACGACGGATGTAGGTGTCGACGTGATGGTCGGCCAGCGCATAGACATGGTTGAGAAACTGCACAATCTCGCCGTCGTCTTCGAGAAACTTAATGACAGGTTCGTCAAGACCGGTAAGTGTCTTGTAGGGGGCATAGCGTCCAGGGTTGTGGGTCGAGCGACAGTCAAAGACATAGCCGCCGCCATTGCCCGAAGTGTCTTCGGGAATGCCTTTTTTATAACTGAAACTGAACACTCGCACACGCAGAGCCGGTTTGGAGTCTGACTGCCGCGGGGGATTTGCCGGCTGTGTCTCCACGGGCTTGGCCGTGTGGTCGGTGACACCTCCGCTGAAGCGCGGCATGTCGGCCAGTCGCCATAGGGTCTCTTCAAGATAAGGATAGGGTGTGGCCACGCCGTCGAGCAACTGGCGACGGAGGTTCTGAATGGCGGCCGGAATGCTGTCGAGGAAGTATTGCTTGCGCTCGAAATAGCCGCGCAGACCGTATGCGCCAAGCACCTGCATGATGCGGAACAATACAAAAAGATGGAGGCGTGAGCGGAACTGCTCTTCGTCGAAGCGACAGAGGGTGTGGAGTTCGTCGAGATAGTCGGCAATAAGGCTTTCACGCAGCGTCTGCGGGTAGCGTGCCGATGCTTGCCAAAGGAACGAGGCCAGGTCGTATTGCAACGGCCCCATCCTTCCGCCCTGAAAGTCGATGAAATAGGGCTTACCGTCGGGCATCATGACATTGCGAGCCTGAAAGTCGCGATAGAGGAAGGTGGGCGTGGCCGACAATTCGCCCATGGCGGTTTCATCAGGCGCCACAAGGTCGTGGGCCATACGCAAGAGGTCGTCTTCAAAACGGTTTTCGTCGAAGGCTAAATCGCAGGGACGCAAAAAGCAGTATTTGAAATAGTTGAAGTCGTACATCGCCGCACGCTCGTCGAATGTGCGCGGCGGCAAGAGGCGTTCGGCGTCGAGACCTTTGGCGCCGGTGACTTGCAGATGGGGCAAAAGGCGGAGGGTGCGGCTGATGAGCTGCCGCTCTTGCTCACTATATTGTCCACCCGTCTCACGACCTTCAGAGAGCATCTGATAGAGTGAGGTGCGCCCTAAATCGGTTTGGAGGTAGGCGGTGGCATCAGAAGATACGGCCATGACCTCAGGCACGGGCAAGCCGTGTGAGGCGAAATGGCGGCTCAAGTAGATGAAACATTGGTTTTCGGCCACGTCCGGACTCACCACGCCAATGACGCTCTGTCCGTCTTCGTCCACAAAACGCACATAGTGGCGGTTGCTTCCGGCCTTTGGCAGGTTTTCTATACGTGCGGCAGGCCTACCAAAGTGGCTCTTATATAGTGATTTAAGTTTGTCCATCTAAACTAATCGTATAGGTCTTATCTTTCGGTCGGTGTCTTAGCCATGTTCATCTGCACCACGGCAATGAGAGCAGCTGTTTCAGTACGCAGTCGGCTTGAGCCAAGCGAGATGGGTTTGAAGCCGGCGGCAATGGCAGCTTGCACTTCGTCGATGGTGAAATCGCCTTCCGGCCCAATGGCCACGAGGGTTGGCTCGTTGGGCGATAACACGTTGCGCAACTCGGGCAGTTTTGAGGTGCCCTTAGGGCGACAGTTGGGCGGCAGGTCCGGACTATCCATCTGATAACAATGTGCAATAAACTTCTGTCCTTCAAATGGTTGCTTCAAAAAAGCGGAGAAAGACGTTAAGGGCGTTACTTCGGGGACATGGGCCTTGCGGCTTTGCTTCAAGGCCGACACTGCGACTTTCTCGAGCCGTTCGGTTTTGACCACGCGCCGACTACAGTTTTTGCAAGCCAAGAGGGTGAGCCGGTCAAACCCCACCTCGGTTGCTTTCTCCACGAGCCATTCCATGCGCTCCATGTGTTTGGTGGGTGCCACGGCAATATGGATGGGGGCTTGCCAAGTGGTGGTTGCCGGTCTCTGCTGGTTGATTTGGAGCAGGCAACGGTGTGACGATGCCGTGGTGATGGTACAGTCGTAGAAATTGCCTTGGCCGTCGGTGACCAAGAGGTCGTCGCCTTCTTTCATGCGCAACACGCGCACGGCATGGGCGGCCTCATCTTCGGGCAACCGTTTTTCTTCGGCCACATCAGGGGCGTAAAAGAGATGATATTCTTTCATGGTAGATGGTGGAAGCGTCGGGGTGGAGCCTGTCGGCCGACTTGGGCCGATGGGCGTTGTGGTCATTTGGCCGGTTTGTCTGTAGAGGCCCGTCGGCGCAGTTCGTCGCGCAGGGCAGAAGCAAGTTCGAAATTATCGCCTGCCACGGCTTGACCGATGGCCTCTTGCAAAAGTTCTTCGGGCATATTGCGAATGGGCACGGCCACTCGTCCGTCTGAAGACTCGCCGGCAACAAATTGCAGGGCGTCACCTATTGTGACATAAAACGGCACACCGACTTGCAGTGCAAAAGCCACGCCTTCGACAAAGGGACAAGAGATGTATTGCGGTTCAACGTCGGCTGTTGCATCGGCTGCGTTCTCGGTTTCGGCATCGGCCGGCAATACAGCCAGATGAGTCTCGCTCACGGCGGCTTCGCTCTGCGAGATGCACACATAGGCCAGTTTGTAGCCCAGTCCTTCGAGAATGGTCTGCGAGAGCGCAAGCTGAGTGTTTTCGTCGTCAGACATCACCGCTTCGAGCAGGGCATAAGCCTTGCGGTCTATGAAAAAAGGCAGATGGCGTTCTTCGTCCAGCAGTTTGAAGATAATCATACAAGCCCCGTGAAGCGTCGTGTTTTTGGTGAGCCCTACGGGGATGATGGGCAGCAGTGGATGCGGCCGGTTGCCTTGATGAGTGGGTTTGAGGTTCATAAACATATCGTGTGGTCGATGCTGGCGGTTTATTCAAATCTTTGTGCCGGCTATGTGGAGGTAGGCTGGCAATTGTGCGCTTCGTCCTGCAAAGCGTATGCTTGATCCTGCGACAAGTGCGCTTTATCGTGCGAAGATAGCAGAAAAGCGTGAAACACGAAAGCGGCCGGCGGCGTTTTTTGAGTTTTGGGCCATTGGGAGTGGCAAATCGAGAAGAAAAGCCGTGGGTTTCACATATATGTAGCTTTGCAAGCAATGCCAGAAGGTGCGTGCCATGCGCAGTATTTCCTGACGTTTTGTCTTTTCTGCATCCTTAGTTATGGGGTATATTTGGGGTAGCATTGAAGAGGGAGGAGGCCGCGAGGCCTCTTTTTTTGGTTTACAACGGCTTACGGGGCTAAGGACAGTTTTTTCGGGCATAAGAACAAGCCTCAACGGGGTTACTGACAGTAAAAAACACACCTAACGCCGGCGAATTTTCACAGCCATTTTGTCGTTTCACTGTGCTTTCGAGGCGTTTTTTGCCCTATTCACCGTACGAAATATCCTTATATCATGCAATAAATGAAACACTTACAAAATCTCCAAAACGTCTTTTCACAAATCTAAAACGTTGGTTGGGATTTTTAAGCAAACTCGGACGACTTGTTAAAAAAGCATTCAAAAACGTCACTCTCACCCCCGAGCTATGAACAAACCAAGGCTCGGAAGGCGTCTATCTCGCCAATTTTGAATAACTTTGCCTGCTATGGGACGAATTTTAGCCATAGACTACGGCCGTCGGCGCACCGGTTTGGCGGTGACCGACCCGGCACAAATCATTCCGGGCGGACTCACCACCGTGGCCACGGGCGAACTGCTCAAATTTCTCGATGACTATATGAAGCGCGAGACGGTGGAGCGTGTCGTAGTGGGTTGGCCCACTCAGACTAGCGGACAACCGTCTGAAAATCAGCAACGAGTGGCCGAATTTGTACGCGCTTTTGAGCGGCGCCATCCCGACGTGCCGGTGGTGAAGCAAGACGAGCGTTTCACCTCGGTCATTGCCCACCGCACCATGATAGATGCCGGACTGAGCCGTAAACGCCGACAAGACAAGGCGCTGGTCGACGAAATCAGTGCCACGCTTATCCTTCAGCAATACATGGACGGACGCTAATCTCCCCCACGTTTGCGACCACGCCCATCACATTCACTTAAACCAACAAGACACTTTTCATGATACTTCCCATCTACACTTATGGCCAGGCCGTGTTGCGCCAAGTGGCCGAAGACATCCCGACCGATTATCCCGGACTCGGCGAACTCATTGACAATATGTACGAAACGATGGACCACGCCGAGGGTGTGGGGCTGGCCGCTCCACAAATCGGCTTGCCCATCCGAGTGGTTGTCATCTCACTCGACGTGCTCAAGGACGACTTCCCCGAATACGCCGGATTTCGCCATGCTTACATCAATGCCCACATTGTCGAAGCCGACACCAGCGACACGGAGGTCATCACCGAAGGCTGCCTGAGCCTGCCCGGCGTGAGCGAGCCCGTACGCCGCCCCAAACGCATCAGGGTGAAGTATCTCGACGAACAACTCCAACCACACGACGAATGGGTGGAGGGTTATCTCGCACGCGTCATGCAACACGAGTTTGACCATCTCGAAGGACACGTCTTCACCGACCGCATCACAGCCTTGCGCAAGCAGCTCGTGGGCAAAAAACTCACCGCGCTCACCAAAGGACGTTTCGCCTGCAACTATAAGGTGAAACCTGCACGACGCTAACAGCCCCATCACGACTAAACCACACAAGGGCTCACACCGTGATATTTTTTTCGGTATATCACCCCACCCCCTCAGCACCAATTCTAAACAGACGATGAAACGATGGATGGCCACATTGCTCGTGGCAATTTCGCTCTGCACCAATGCCCAAATCAACACCGACAACGTGTTGCTCATGGGGCGCAGTGCCATTGCCGCCGAAGACTATCTCACGGCCATCAGTCTCTTCAACAGGGTGATTGAGGTGAAACCCTACCTCTACAAGCCCTACTATTACAGAGCCTACGCGAAGTTCTCGCTCGACGATTTCGGCGGAGCCGAGGCCGACCTCAATAAGGCCATCGACATCAACCCCTATATGGTCGAGCTCTTCCAGTTGAGAGGCATCTGCCGCATCAGACTCAACGACTATGAAGGGGCAGAAAAAGACTACACACGCACACTGGCCGAACTCAGAGACGACCGCAGTGCGCGCTACAACCGCGCCATGTGTCGGCTCGAACTGAAACGACTGGATGAGGCCGAGGCCGACATCGACTCGATTATGGACGATGCGCCCAACTTCTATCGGGTCTATCCGCTCAAAGCTCAAATCGCGTTTGAGCGACAAGACACCACCGCCGGAGTCAAATGGCTCACCACCCTCACCGAGCGCGAACCGACCAACACCGACGCATGGTCGTTTCTCGGTCGCTATGCCCTCAGAAAAAATCACTACGCACGTGCCGACAGCCTGCTCTCAAAAGCCATCGCGCTGAGTCCACGACGCCACGACGACCTCTTGGCCAGAGCCTTGGCGCGCCACGGCATGAACCGCTTCGGGGCTGCCATCGACGACTACACCAGGGTGGTCGACTTGGTGCCCGAACATTTCGTGGCCCACTATAACCGCGGCCTCATCCTGGCACTCGTTGGCGAAGACAACAAAGCGCTCGAAGATTTTGACTTTGTCGTGGCCCGTGAGCCCGAAAACACATTGGCGCTCTACAACCGCGCACTGCTGCGCCGACAAACCGGCGACTGGCGAGGTGCCGCTGCCGACTTCACACGACTCATCCGCCAATATCCCACCTTCTATTACGGTTATCATGCCCGAGCAGAATGTCGACGGAAAATGGGTGACATCAAGGGAGCAATAAGCGACGAAACTGTCGTGGCACGAGCCAACCTCGACGTGATGTTTGCCAAACACAAACGCCGCATCGTCAAGAAGGTGCGCAAAGGCTCAGACCACAGTCTTGATAGTTACGACCAACTCGTCGACGACGCCATGGCCGACTCCACCGAACTGAGTTTCGGCCGACTGCTGGCCAAAGACCTTTTCGGCAAAGTGCAATACCGCACGCCCTCAGAGACCGAGTTGCCGCCCTATGCGCTGACCTTCCGCCAACCCTCTGAAGAAAAAGGCTACCGCTCTATAGGTTTCTTGCCCGAGGCTGCACGGCTCTCGTCGCTACTCCGCTCCGGCACACTCACTCTCACGGCCTCAGCAGGCACGGGCAACGAAGATTTCGAACCACACCTGACGGCGGCCAAACAAAACAATCCGTCAGCGGCCGACACGCTGATTTGCCAAGCCGTGTGCCGCGCCGACGACTATGACTACGGCGGCGCACAAACTCTCCTTGGCAGGGCACTGACAGCTGCCTCGAAGCCACAGACCAAGGCATTGATAAGACTCCAAACGGGCGCCGTATGCATCAAGTCGGCCACAGCCATGACCGAGATGGGGGCAGAAGAAACCAAGACCCGTCAAGCCCTTTTGAACCTTGCCGTCAAAAACCTCAAAGAGGCACTTGCCGACAGCGGCGACGCACGCCTCTATATCCTTTATAATCTCGGTTGTGCCTATATGGCTCAAGGCGATTATGCCAAAGCCATCGAAGCCTTCGACGAAGTCATCAAAACCGACAGCCGAATGCCCGAAGCCCACTACAACCGCGGACTGGCCAAAATCAGACTCAACGACAAAAACGGTGCGCGCACAGACTTGAGCCGTGCCGGCGAACTCGGTCTGTTTGGCGCCTACAGCCTCATGCGCAAACTATAACCCATCCGCCACACTCCTATAATATATATATGTCAAGAAAGAAAAAACCGCTTCCGCTGCTTGAAAACATAACCATCACCGACGTGGCCGCCGAAGGCAAAGCCATAGCAAAGGTCGACGGCATGGCTGTGTTTGTGCCCTATGCCGTGCCCGGCGACGTCGTCGACTTGCAAATCAAACGCAAGAAACACAGCTATGCCGAAGCCGAGATTGCCCGAATGATTACGCCATCGCCCGACCGTGCAGAGCCTTTCTGCCCCCACTTCGGGGTGTGTGGTGGTTGCAAATGGCAATGCCTTCCTTATCAGCTCCAGCTCCACCACAAGCAAAAACAAGTGGAGGAAACGCTGCGCCGCATTGCCAAAGTCACACTTCCCGAAGTGTCGCCCATCATTGGCAGTCCTGCGGAGCGCGAATACCGCAACAAACTCGAGTTTGGCTTTTCAGACAAACGCTGGCTCACCGTCGAAGAAGTGAAAACCGGCGTGAAGTTTGACCAAATGAATGCCGTGGGTTTCCATATAGCCGGTTCGTTCGACAAAATACTCGACATCACGACTTGCCGCCTTATGGACGACATCAACAACCGCCTGCGCAACGCCATTCGCGACTACGCCATCGACCACGGCCTCACCTTCTACAACTGCCACAGCCGCGAGGGACTGCTGCGCGGCATGATGTTACGCAATTCCACGACGGGCGAACTGATGCTGCTCATGCAATTTTGCATCCACACTCCCGACGAAGACCAACAGGCTCACGACTTGCTCGACCATCTGCACACGGCTTTCCCCGAGGTGACGTCGCTGCTCTACGTCAACAACACGAAATGCAACGACACCTTTGCCGACCTGCCCGTCGTCACCCACAGCGGCACAGACTGCATTTATGCCGAGATGGAAGGTTTGCGGTTCAAGGTGGGTCCGAAGAGTTTTTATCAAACCAACTCTGCCGGTGCCTACGAACTGTATAAGGTGGCCCGCGACTTTGCCGGTCTGAGCGGCAATGAGTTGGTCTACGACCTCTATACCGGCACGGGCACCATCGCCAACTTTGTGGCACGACAAGCCCGGCAGGTGGTGGGCATTGAGTATGTGCCCGAAGCCATTGCCGACGCTAAAGTCAACGCCCAACTTAACGGGCTCGACAACACGCTCTTTTATGCCGGCGACATGAAAGACATTCTCACCACAGACTTTATCCGCGACCACGGCAGACCCGATGTCATCATCACCGACCCGCCCCGCGCCGGCATGCACGGCGATGTGGTGGACGTTATCCGCTTTGCTGCGCCACGGCGCATAGTCTATGTGAGTTGCAACCCTGCCACACAAGCTCGCGACCTTAGCTTGCTCGACGACCTCTATCGCGTGGAGCGTGTGCAACCCGTCGACATGTTCCCCCACACCCACCACGTCGAAAACGTCGTATTACTCGTCAAACGGGAAGGATGAAGAGGAGACAAAGCGATTGAGAGCCTGAAAGGCGAAAAGATGATTAGCCTCCCTGCAAGCCCAGTAAGGGCGTAACAAAGATAGCCCAGGTCGAAGGCCTGGGTAATAGCACATCCCGAAAAACCGGCCTGTAAGGTCGGCACATTTAGGGGCAAATAATCATTATTAATTGTCTACACGCCAATGAGAATTATCTCATCAATGTGCCGACCTTACAGGCCGGAAATAGAATGGCCATCCATAACCCAGGCCTAACGACCTGGGCTAATATGTTACGCCCTTTCAGGGCTACTTGGCATACGTCACAGCATTATTCAAACAGCTTTGTCTAATATATAAATCCTGCCCTCATAAGTTATGACCGGCATCATCCGCACCAATCCGGCACTTCGCCGCCGCCTCGAGGCCATTTTGACGGGTCAAGACGAAGGCGCCATGCTTGCGCTGTTTCCGACGCTCACAAACAGCGAGCGCCGCACGGCGGGCTGGCTGCTGGGTGAAGAGCTCCTGCCACGTTTGGCAACAAGCGCAACGTTTATGTTTTGGTTTGACGCTCTGACCGCTGCAGATGTGCGCGCCCATCTCGGCACCTGCCTCAAAGCTGCCGGCTCGCGACTCTCTCGCGACCTCCTCGACCTCGACGACCCACGGTGGGACAGTTTCGCCGCTCGGGCCACGGCCATAGACCGCCGCAAGACTCTCGACGCCTTGCTGCCACTGGCTGCCGACATTGCCACGGCCGACCGACTGCTGAGCCGATTTGCCGCCGACAGCGTCGAGTCTGCGGCCACGGCATGCCTCAGAGCCGCCACCACGCCGGCCCTCTTCCGCCTTTTCACAGCCCTGCAAACCATTGAAGGCGACACCGAGCGCATTGTGCCCATCTATAAAGCCCTGCTCAAGTTGGGACAACGTCGTGCCTTCAAGACCGCCAGCCTTGTGCGCAGCCATTTCGGCCTTGAGTCGCTCCCCGGCACCTTCTCGCTTCAGCTCGAGCCTTGGCAAACCGACCGCGTGGCCATCGACTACGACAAATTTGCCCGACTCATCGAGGGCTAACCTGCAACCCACCCACCCTATCAGATTATTCACAATAAATCTATAATCACAACAACACTATGCTCAAAAAAATTCTCACCCTGCTCTGCGTGTTGGCCTTGGGATTACCGGCGGCCGCCCAGAACCAAAACAGACCACACCACCAAGAGCAGACCACCAGCGGTCTCTTCAACGTGGTTAAATCGGGCAACGACTGGTATTTTGAAATCCCCGACTCCATCGTGGGCCGTCGCCTGCTTGTCACCATCCGTTTCACCAATGCGCCTGCCGGCACCAAAAAATACGGAGGCGAAATGCTGGGGGAGCAAACCGTTTATTGGGAACCCGCACCCGGCGATCTGTTGCTGTTGCGCTCCGACCTCTACGTCAACGTGGCCGACTCGCTCGACGCCATCGACCGTGCAGTGAGCATCAGCAATTCCAATCCCATCATTGGTTCGTTTAAGGTCGAGAGCCACAAGCTCGGCATGCGCCGCATCAAGGTGACGTCGTTTTTCAACGAAGACAACCCCGCCATTGGCGTGACCATGCGCACCAAGCAAGATTTTGGTTTGCAAGGCTACCTGCCTTCGGCCTCGTTTATCGAGTCGATAAAAACCTTCCCCATGAACGTCGAAGTGCGCACCACCAAGACGTGGATGTCGGCGCAGCCCAAGACCTATTCTGCCGCCTACACCGGCAAAGTCACCCTCGGCCTCAACGTGTCGTTTGTGCTTTTGCCCGAGAAGCCCATGCTGGCTCGTCTCTTCGACCCGCGCGTGGGTTATTTTGCCGACCGTTATAATGAGTTCACCGACAATCAACAACGCGTCGACGTGCGCCGTTTCATCACCCGCTGGCGTTTGGAGCCTAAAGACAGCACCGACCGCGAAAAGATGAAACGCGGCGAACTCGTTGAGCCCCTCAAACCCATTGTCTACTACATCGACCCTGCCACGCCCAAGAAGTGGCGCCCCTACCTCATTGCCGGTGTCAACGACTGGCAAAAGGCCTTTGAACAAGCCGGTTTCAAAAACGCCATCATCGGCAAGGAGTGGCCCGAAAACGACTCGACCATGTCGATGGAAGATGCCCGCTACTCCGTCATCCGCTATTTGGCCTCCGACATCGAAAACGCCTACCGCCCCAACGTTCACGACCCTCGCTCCGGCGAAATCATTGAGAGCCACATCTGCTGGTACCACAACGTGATGAGCCTTGTCCACGACTGGTATATGATACAGGCCGGCAACATCGACGAGGCGGCACGCAAAATGAAGTTTGGCGACGAACTGATGGGCCAGCTCATCCGTTTCGTGTCGTCACATGAAGTGGGCCACACCCTCGGTCTGCGCCACAACTTCGGCTCTTCAAGCACCGTTCCGACCGACAGTCTGCGCAGCCGCTGCTTCACCGAGAAGTTCGGCCACACGCCCAGCATCATGGACTATGCCCGCTTCAACTATGTGGCCCAACCCGAAGACAGCATCACCACAGCCGGCATTTTCCCCCGCATTGGCGACTACGACCTTTGGGCCATCAAGTGGGGCTACACGCCTATGTTTGACGCCTACGACATTGACAGCGACCATTGGGAACTTGAGAAACTCGTGCAGGCAGCCCAACTCGACAAAAATCCCCGCCTGTGGTTTGGCGACGGCGAAACCAACCGCACCAACGACCCGCGCTGCCAGACCGAAGACCTCGGCGACGATGCCGTCAAATCAAGCGACTACGGCATCAAAAATCTGAAACGCATGATGCCCCATCTGCCCGATTGGACCTACCAGTCGAACGACATCAACCACTCCGGTCTCAAAGGCGTCTACGACAACGTCATCAGCCAGTTTATGCGTTATACTTTCCACGTGGCCAACAACATTGGCGGCGTCATGGCCACCTACAAGACCATTGACGAAGCCGGCGACATCTATGCCGACACGCCACGCGAGAAACAAGAGCGTGCGCTCGACTTCATCAACCGCCACGTGTTCACCGAACCGACCTGGCTCATCGACGTGCCCTACATCCATCGCCTTGTGCCCAACCCGTCGACCATCACCGAGCGTTTTGGCGTCAACGTGACGAGTCGTCTCTTCTCGGCCACGGCTCTGGAAACGCCCACCGCCACCTATCCGCTCTCAGACATTCTATCGGACGTGGAACGTATGTTGTTCAGCGAATTGCGCAGTGGCAAAGCTGTCAGCCCCTACCGTCAGGCCTTGCAGCGCACTTATGTAGGCGCCTTGACCACCTATTTCACCACGGCTGCGCCGACCAAAGCGGCCCGTGCCGATGTGCTTGATGCACTGAGGAGGCTGCACAAGCGCCTTGCCGCCGGTGGCGGAGCCAACCAAGCCACACGCTCACACTTCGCCGCGCTGGCCGACCTCATCGACCGCGCTTTGGTGATAAAATAAAACACCGTGACCACGGCGACCGTTATGGTCTTTTGCACTACGACGCAAAAAAGTTAACTTTGAGACAAGAAAGAAGAAAGAGACCTCAAAAGGGCCTCTTTCTTTTATAATCTGACACTTACGGGGATAAGGAGAGAAGGAACGTTAGTGTGGGCGTCGTCGCTGCCCTTATGAGCAGCTGCGTCAGCCCCCAATTTACGTCGATAGTGGGTGAGATTGAGGGTATTATCCCCAAAATCTGCCGCGATAAGAGTTTGTTGAGAGATTTAACCCATTATTTTGTCACATTCGACCACGGGATTTGTACAAATCGCATTGAGGAACATTGCCCCCCTACTCCACTCTCACATACTTCACGGGGCGTAGCATGAAACCTGTGGGGCGACCGGCAGTGGAGAGGAGCGAACCGGCCGAAGTGGTGAGTCTGAGCACGTATTCGGTGTAGGGAGCGTAGGCTGTGGAGCCTCGGGCACCGACAGTGGCGCTGTGCAGATAGGCTTCAGAGGTCCACTTGGTGGTGTTGGTGGTGTTGTCGATATATCCAGTGGGCGGAATGAGTATGCTGTTAGCTTCGTAGCCGTTCTTGCCGGTGAGTTTAATCCAAGTTCTTCCGTCTACGGTTTGCGACGATATGTGGGTGTTGGTATAGAGCAAACGAAGGTCTTCGGCGGTGGGGATGTACCAACCTTCCGGCCAGTTGTGCTGCACAATGTCGTCTTCGGGTTGCAGGTGGCGCACATCAAGCTGGGCATTGGCATTGACGATGGGGTATTTGTTGTGGATGGGGCTACCTATATAAGTGGAATAGTAGAAACCGGAAGGCTCTTCGAGGTCGCCCCAAGCCAAACGTATGCCGGGACTCGACACGCATTTGCCAATCAAAGCAGCACTGTCGATGGGCAGTTTGTTGTAGGTGAAGTAGTCTACTTTAGCCTCGGCACCGTAGTTGAACGGACTCCAGATGAGTTTGTAGGTGACCGCCCGGGGGACGCCGTCGACGATCTCTTCCACCGTTTTGGTGATGCCCAAATCCACGCCAAGTTCGTCGATGTGTTGCGCGACAAAATCGCTCTTTTCTTTCAAAGTAAAGGTGTGTTTTTGTTTGAGCACGGGACGGATGTGGCAGCCGGCCCATCGATAGAAAGCGTATGAGTCCAATGCGTTTCGGTTGCTGAACGTGCTGCTGTAGGCCGTACCCATGCGGCTGGCAGACATGTAATAGAAGAAAGAGGGGTATGAGATGTTTTTGCCATTGCCGTAGCCGCCAGAGACCAACGTGATTTCGCGGCCGTTGATTTTGCTTCGAAATGTGGTTTTGTTGGCTTCTTGGCCCAATTCCTCACTCACGAAAGTTTCGGTGGCTACAATCTCTGTGTTGTTGATAAACTCTTTGATGTCGTCGGTGCTTGGCAATGTCCAATGGCCGCCCCAATATTGGCGTGCGGCATCGTATACAGTCCCTGAAATGTCGGCGGGTAGGAGCGACGTGCCGTTTTCGGCATAATTGTCGTTGATGTATGTGGCGTAAGAGTAGTTGTCTTTTTCCAAAAGTTCGCCCCATGCCAGCCTTTTGCCCAAACGTCGGGATGCCGTCTCGATTTCGGCATCGTCGGGATGGGTGTCGGTTTCGGCGCCGAGGTTGATGGGGCTCCACAAAATGCCCGAGGGAAACCCAAGGTCTACGGCACAGCGCTCGTCCATGCCGTAGGTATAGACGATGGCGTGGTGGCCGTTTTGCAACACCACATCGGGCGCTTGATAGGTCAACTCTTTCATGCCGGTGAGGTAGTTGCCAATGGTATAGGTGCCGCCGACGTGCCAGATTTGTGGAGTCGAGGAGTCGAGGAGGTAAGAATAGTGCTCCACACCATTCTCGTCTACGCTCTTGTTGAAATTGAAGTCGGTGGGCCAAGTGGCGTTATGCTCTTGGGTATAGGCATTGTAGACATCGATTTTGGCATAGCGATGCTGGAAGCGCAGTGTGGTGACGGCATTGGTTTGAGGCGTGGTGGGTGTGGTGAAAAGCCAGTCGGTGGCCGGAAGGGTCGTCTGGTCGATGGCCGGGGCTGTGAGTTTGGCCTGTATGTCGGCTTGGCTTGCGCAGTCGTCAAACGTTGCTGAGTAAGGGAAATAGGCGATGTATTTGTAGCCCAGTTTGTGTACGATCTCGGTGAGTTCTGAGTGAAGGTTCCACGCCACGCCGTCTGGCGTGGTGAGTTTGAGGTTCTTGGCCGGCTTGCCGTCGATGAGCGTCACAAAATTGTCGTCGGCGTCAATGACGAAAAGGCCAAAGGCGTCTCCGGCTTTGAAGTCGTTGGTGATGCGGCTGTCGGTGACCTCAACGACGTCACCTCTCGACTTCACATTGTCCACCACCATTGTCTCAAATTTCACGACACGTCCCA
>JAHAWW010000109.1 GCA_018383375.1 Prevotellamassilia sp.
CGCTGGGCCGGCGTGAAGTTGGCTGCAATCAGGAGCAAAAGATAGAGCGTGATGACTATCGCCAACAAAGAACGGATGATGAGCCTTAAACGTTTGATGGGGAGAGAGGGAATTGGGTTATTCTTCAAAAAAGTCTTTATCTATAGCATTGCGTTGCAATGGTTTTTTTGCACATTGGGTTGCACAAAAATATAAAAGGTCTTTTGTTGAAGGAATTGCCATGTGACGCTAAAGAAATGATTATATGTGTTCTTCAACTCTCATACTCTTTGGCCAAACCACCGGTAGAGGTTTCGCGATAGAGCGAGGGGAGATCGTGGCCCGTTTGCTTCATTACGTCGACGGCTTTGTCGTATGAGATGCGGTGGAGGCCTTCGGCATAAGTGGCATAGATGTTGGCATCGAGTGCACGGGCTGCAGCGTGAGCATTACGCTCGATGCAAGGTATCTGAACAAGTCCACAGATAGGGTCACACGTCATGCCGAGATGGTGTTCAAGGCCCATTTCTGCCGAATATTCGATGGTGGCGAGGCTTCCGCCAAAGATGTAGTTGGCAGCAGCGGCGGCCATAGCGCAGGCCACGCCTACTTCGGCCTGACAACCGGCTTCGGCTCCTGAAATGGAGGCTCGGCTCTTGGCTACATTGCCCACCAAACCGGCGGTGGCCAAAGCGTGAAGAATACGGCGGTCGGGAAACTTGCGACTCTTTTGAATGTGATAAAGCACCGCTGGCACAACACCACAAGCGCCACAAGTCGGCGCCGTGACGATGCGGCCGCCCGAAGCGTTCTCTTCGCTGACGGCCAAAGCATAGGCAAAGACAAGACCACGAGTCTGAAGATTGGAGTTATAGCCCATCGCTTTGATGTAGTAGTCGGGGGCTTTGCGACGCAGTTTGAGACAGCCAGGCAAAACGCCTTCATGCTCAAGACCGCGCTCGACAGCGGCTTTCATGACCATCCAAACTTCTTCGAGATAATCCCAAATGTCTTTGCCCTCACGCTCTTCGACGTATTCCCAATATGATTTGCCGCGTTGCTCACACCAATGCTTGATGTCAAGCAGACTGTCGAGCTCATAAATATCGGGAGATTGCACCAGCTGGTCGCCATCTTCGGCCAATGCGCCTCCGCCGACGCTGAACACCAGCCAGCTGCCGGAAGCCTGCCCGTCTGTTGAAATTGTCTCAAAGCGCATACCGTTGGGGTGGAAGTCGAGCACGATTTCAGGGTGCCAGACAATCTCTGTGCGGTCTTCGCCCAGCACGTCGAGTATGGCACGGTCTGTCAAGTGGCCTTTGCCTGTGGCGGCGAGGCTGCCGTAGAGTGTGACGCGAAAGTGAAGGGCCTCAGGATGTTTGATGAGATATTGTTGGGCCGCCATTCGAGGACCCATCGTATGGCTGCTCGAGGGTCCTTGGCCTATGCGGAATAATTCTTTTAATGTCTTCATTGAATATGAGTATCGAAGGTCAGTTTTTTTCTTTGATAAGACCACGACGATAGGCCACTAATAGATTTTCCAAGTCAGAAATCTGTCGCGTGAGTTCTCGACCGATGTCGGTATCGGCAACCATGGCGCGGTGTCCGGTTAGCTCGACAATCTGTGTAGTGCTGCGGATGTCGGTGCCGCGGCGAATGGCTTCTTCGGTTGAAGAGAACGGTTCGTGTTGAACAAGTTGGAACCCGCGGCTGTGGAACACAAGTGTATAGCCGGCTATACCCGTGGTGTGGTGATAAGCTTTGGCAAAACCGCCATCAATGACCATCAGTCGTCCCCCTGCTTTTATGGGGTTTTCGCCCTTTCCCACACGCACCGGCACATGGCCATTGATGATGTGGCGATGTTCGCCTTCGACTCCAAACTCATCGAGTAGACCGTCGCATACGGCGGCATCGTCGCGCAAACGATAGTAGTAGCCTTTTTCCTCATTGTGGGTAGTCTTGTCGGCTATGAAGTAACGTTCGAATGTGGCCATCTTTGATTTGTCAAAGAGCGGCGAATTGCTGCCACACCACAGATACCAGAAATAGTCGGTCGCAGCTTTTCTTTCGTCTTCATCCACATCAGCGTCGAAAGCTGTGCGAACGGTTTGTTCTACACGTTCGAGCAACGACTTGCCTTTGACGCTCTGACCCATCACTTCGACTTCGCGCAGCGAGCCGTCGGCATTGAGTGGGACTGAAGCATGGAAGAGTAGATTGGAATTGTAGATGCCATACATGCCACCGTAATGGAGCAGACAAGACACGTGACGCTGCAGTCTCTCATTAATCATAAACGAATGGGCCAACCGCTGCATCAAGTCTTGCCCTTCGGCAGTCAAGTCATAAGGATTGGCCGCATCAAGTGTCGGCAAATATGCATCAAGCAACGGATGTGACTCTTTGCCCACCATGACCGTTCCTTCAGAGAGGTTGATATGTTCGAGCATGGCACGGTCTGCCATTTGCCACTCGGGGTGACGGTGGTAAAGTTGGCCTTCGAGCT
>JAHAWW010000114.1 GCA_018383375.1 Prevotellamassilia sp.
TTGAGCAGTCTGACGTTTGGCGTGACGGTCTGGCTAGGTGCTTTGGCCGGACAAATCATCAGACAAGGCAAGACAGAGCCGGCCAAGACTGCCGTGCGACTGATGTATATGGGATTGGGCCTGACCGTGGCCGGACTCTTGTGGAACCTGGACATGCCTATCATCAAACGTATTTGGACCGGCAGCATGACGCTCTTCTCGGGCGGCCTTTGCTTCTTGACACTCGCCCTGTTTTATTGGTGGGTTGACGTGAAAGGGCACAGCCGCGGACTGGAGTGGCTGAAGATATACGGTATGAACTCCATCGTGGCCTATATGCTTGGCGAGGTGGTCAACTTCCGCTCGGCCGTAGAGTCGGTGAGCTATGGGGTGGCCCCGTGGCTTGGCGATTATTACGGCGTTTGGCTCACGCTGGGCAATTTTTCCGTCATTTTCCTCATTCTTTATGCGATGTATCATTGCCGATATTTCATAAAGATTTAAATTTGCCTTTGTTAAATGAGATGAAAAACAACACCATTTTAATCAAAGAACCATGAACAAACCTTTTTACAGATGGACCATCGGCACACTGTTTTGTATGCTTGGCGTACTGCTGACGGCTTGTAGCGAAGAAATCGAGTATGACCAGCTCTATCACGATATGCAGGCGCTGAACGAATGGCGTGTGGGCACGAAGGTGGCCGACGAGTCGGTCGAGCACTACAGCAAGCACGCCTGCTTTACGTCAGTGCCCATCAGCGACGGCGTATTTGCCCGAATGAGCGGCAAATCCTATCCTGAAGACTGCACCATTCCGCGCGATGACTTGCGCTATGTCAAAGCATTGCACAAAAATGCCAAGGGCGAAACCATTATTGGTGAACTGGTCTGCCATAAAGACATTGCCGACGACCTTGCAGACATCTTCCTGCAGCTCTATGAAGCCGGTTATCCCATAGAGCGCATGACCCTCATCGACAATTATGACGCCGACGACGAAAGATCGATGACGGCCAACAACACTTCGGCTTTCTGCTACCGCACCGTGGCCGGCTCGACCAAACTCTCCACCCACAGCCGGGGCTTGGCCGTCGACATCAATCCGCTATACAACCCCTACGTCAAAAGCAAGACAGACGGTACCCTGCTGGTGCAGCCTGCCGCCGGCGAGGCTTGGGCCGACCGCACTGCCGAGTCAGACTACCGGCTCGACTGGGGCGATTTGTGCTACACCGTTTTCAAGCAACACGGATTTGAGTGGGGCGGCGACTGGAAATACAGCAAAGACTATCAGCATTTCGAGAAGGTAGTCGACAACACCACGGCCTGGGACTATAACGTCGTGGAAGAGTCGGTCGACGAGAGCGGAGAAAGCGCCAGCTATGCCGTTTTGGCTTACACCACCAAAGACGCCCACGGAAACAACGTGAGTGCCACCGGTACCGTTTGCTGGTTTGAAGGCCAAGAGCACTACCGCTACATCAATCTTTGCAGCCACTACACCCAACTGCAAGCCGAGCCCACATTCTTGGAGCAGATGATGCTCACCGACAAAGAGAGCGTCTTGTTCCTGCCCCACTACATCGGCTATCACGGATCGAAAGACGAGCCACACCCCTACCTGAATATGGAAGTGCAGGCCCGCACACAGACTGACTTTATCCGTCCGGCCATGCAGTATATCTACGACCACGGCATTTTGTACGAACCCGACTACTTCACCATCTCCACCGGCTATTCCCAAGGTGGTGCCGTGGCTCTGGCCGTACAGCGAGCCATCGAGGCCGACGAAGACCTGCAGTTCCTCACCCGTTTTGCCGGTACCTTCTCAGGAGCGGCGCCCTACAGTCCGTGGTTGACGTTCAAGAGCTACATCACAGCCGAAGAGGTGGTCCATCCTTGCGGCGTGTTGTTGACACTTGCCAGTATGACCGAGAGCTACCCCGCTCTCTTTGGATCCATCAAGGCCGAAGACTATATGAGTGAGGCTTTGCGCAAGATGGAACCACTGGAACTGTTGGCTCGCAAAGACCTGACTACCGACGACTATAATGAAGCCGTTCGCGAAGCAGTGGGCTCGTTGAAGCCCGAAGCACTTTTCTCTTCGGCCGTCTTCGACGAAAATTCTCCCGAAATGAAGGTCTTGAAGCGTGCGCTCGAATGGAACGATCTGACCACAGGCTGGACGCCTAAGCATCCCATTGTCTACACACGCAGTGCCGACGATGCGGTCATTCCCGCCGCCAACCAAGACCAACTGCTGAAAGCCTTCTCGTCGACCGGTCTCTTGAAACATTATCAAAACGACGAATTAACCGAAACCGGCAGCCACGGCATCTATGGTTTCAGCTGGCTGACATATTTGTTTATGCACACGTCCGAAGAAATCTCACGCTATCTGCCCGACGCCGGCAAGCAATGAGTAAAAATTAGCGGCAAGCCATAAGCTTATTCGACTTTAATGCTTATCTTTGCAAGAGATACATTTTTTTATGAAGTATCATTCAAACCTCAAATCTAACCTATTACACAAATAACCTTATAATTTATCTAATCACACAAACTTATGAAGTTCAATAAGATTATTGCGCTGGCTTTTGCCGCCGTACTCTCATTGGGTGGTCAGACTGCTTCTGCGCAGTCACTCTCTCCTTCCACTAAGTGGCATTGGGACAAAGGGACCATCGTGGTCGACACTCCTCAACGCCCTGCCGGACAAAAAGACGTCATCAACCTCACTGCTCCCAAGATGCAGACCGTTCGCGTGGCCTTCGTCGGCTTGGGTATGCGTGGCCCCGGTGCCGTAGAACGTTTCACCTACATCCCCGGCGTTCAAATCGTAGCCCTTTGCGACTATGAAAAAGGCCGTGCCGAAGCCTGCCAAGGCTATCTCAAAAAAGCCGGTCTCGCTCCCGCAGACATCTATTACGGCGAGAAAGGTTACGAAGAACTCTGCAAGCGTCCCGACATTGACTTGGTCTATGTGGCCACCGACTGGGACCACCACTATCCCGTGGCTAAATGCGCTCTCGAAAACGGCAAACACACTGCCATCGAAGTGCCCTCGGCCATGAACCTCGAACAGTGCTGGAGCCTCATCGACCTCTCAGAAAAGAGCCAGAAGCACTGTATGATTCTCGAAAACTGCTGCTACGACTGGTTTGAGCTCCGCGCTCTCAACATGGCTCAGCACGGTGTGTTTGGTGAAGTCATCCGCGCTCAGGGTGCCTACATCCACAACCTTGACGACTTCTGGGATTATTATTGGAAAAATCCCGACGGCTCAGACCCCGACAAACTGGGCTGGCGTATGAAGTATAACAAGGAAAACCGTGGCGACGTTTATGCCACACACGGCCTTGGCCCCGTGGCTCAGGTGCTCAACATCCACCGCGGCGACCGCTTCACCACCCTCGTAGCAATGGACACCAAGTCTGTACACGGTAAAGAATATGTGGAGAAGAAAACCGGCAAACCCTGCGACGACTATCGCAACGGCGACCACACCACTACCCTTATGCGCACTGCCGACGGCAAAGTTGTGGAAATCCAGCACAACGTGATGAACCCGCAGCCCTACAACCGTCTCTATCAGCTCACCGGTACGAGAGGCTTTGCCAACAAGTATCCCGTTGAAGGCTACGCCGTTGACGCTGCTCAGCTCAAAGCCACAGGTAGCGCTCCCAAGGTAGACAACCTCTCGGCTCACGGCTTCATGCCCGAGTCTGAGAAGCAAGCCCTCGAAGCCAAATACGAGCACCCCATCATCAAGAAATACGGCGCACTGGCTTCTAAAGTCGGTGGTCACGGCGGTATGGACTTCTTTATGGATGCCCGTATGGTTTACTGCCTCCAGAATGGTTTGCCCCTCGACATGGACGTTTACGACCTCGCCGAATGGTGCTGTCTGGCCGAACTCGGTACGCTGTCTATGGACAACAACTGCGCTGCCGTTTCATTCCCCGACTTCACCCGTGGCCACTGGAACGACGTGAAGGGTTACAAGCACGCCTATGCTCCCGAAGCTGAAGAAAAAGCCGTTGAGGAAGCTGCTGCTGCCTATACTGCAAACCAGAAAGCCGTAGTTCAGGATGCCAAACTCTGGGACCTCTACGACCAGATGAAGAAAGCTGAAGGCAAAGCTAAGACTAAAGCCACTGCCGCCTACAACAAGGCCAAAGCCAAAGCCGTAGCCAAGTTCAACAAGGCTGCTGCCAAGAAATAATCATCTGCCACTTAATGGCATAAACCAAACTAAAGCGCCCCGAACCGCAGTTCGGGGCGCTTTAATTGTTAATGGTTAATCAGATCATTTGATCAAAAGGCCGATGCAGCAGCAAAAAGTGCACCAATCACCACAATAGCGAGGATGATGTAAATAGCCGACAACACCAGACCGGCAATGGCCAATCCACGAGGTGCACGGCAAACACCGATGATGGAGAAGATGAGGCCGAGGAGCCACAAAATCCAATTGAGCACGGGCACCCAAATAAAGATTACACCGAGGAGGGCCAATACAAAACCAGCCACTGCCATACCATTTGATTTCTTAATGACAACTTGTTCTGCCATAACGATACAGTTTTTTATGACTCGCTGCGGCAACACACAGCGACAATTAATATTTGAAGAAAAAGACACCGGCGCCATGACATCTGACCAGTCGGCGCAGGAGAACCCACAAGAAAAGGTTGCCTTTCACAGAAAATCTGCACATTTCTTGTCAAGAATCTGCAACAAAATTATGATTATTTTTGTATCTATGCAAGGATAAGATAAAAAAGACTAATTCAATCCACCCGCTTTTGGCCGCAAAATACCAAAGGCGCAAACTAAGCGTTCTTAGTGAATATGAGAGGTAGAGGGCAAGAGATAATTGCGTCAATAAAGGCTTTTCCGATACGATTTATTAACTTTGCAGGTCGAAAGACTTAAGAAACAATTCTTTTTATACTGATACAAAATGGCAAAACAACAAGTCATACTGACCGGCGACCGCCCCACCGGCCGTCTTCATATCGGCCACTACGTCGGTTCGCTCCGTAGCCGTGTGGAGTTGCAAAACGAAGGCGACTACAAGCAGATGTTCGTCTTTATCGCCGACGCACAAGCACTGACCGACAATATCGACAATCCCGAGAAGGTGCGCCAGAATGTCATTGAGGTGGCATTGGATTATCTCGCCTGCGGCCTCGATCCCAAGCAGGTGACACTTTTCATCCAAAGCCAAATTCCCGAGCTCTGCGAACTCTCTTTTTATTTTATGGATTTGGTGAGCGTGAGCCGCTTACAGCGCAACCCCACAGTCAAGACCGAAATACAGATGCGCGGTTTTGAAAGCAGCATCCCCGTTGGCTTCTTCACTTATCCCATCAGTCAGGCAGCCGACATCACGGCATTCCGTGCCACCACCGTGCCGGCCGGCGAAGACCAAAAGCCTATGATTGAGCAGGCCACCGAGATTGTGCGCCGCTTCAACCACATCTATGGCGAGACCCTCGTTGAGCCCCAAATCAAGTTACCTTCGAATGCGGCCTGTCTGCGTTTGCCGGGCACCGACGGCAAGGCAAAAATGTCGAAGAGCTTAGGCAACTGCATCTATCTGGCCGACACGGCCGACGAAGTGCAGAAGAAGGTGATGTCTATGTACACCGACCCCACCCACATCCATGTGTCAGACCCCGGGCATTTGGAGGGCAACTGCGTGTTCACTTATCTCGATGCCTTCTGCAAGGCCGAGCACTTTGAGCGCTACCTGCCCGACTATCCCAACCTCGATGAGCTCAAAGCCCACTACACCCGTGGCGGTCTGGGCGACATGAAGGTGAAACGCTTCTTGGCCAATATTCTTCAAGAAGAACTTGAGCCCATCCGTAATCGCCGCAAAGAATTTGAGCAAGACATTCCCGGCGTTTATGCCATGCTCAAGGCCGGTTGCGAAACAGCCAGAGCCACAGCATCAGGTGTGCTCGACGATGTGCGCCGTGCCATGAAGATCAACTACTTCGACGACGCGGCCCTCATTGCGGCTCAAGCCGAGCGTTTTGCCTCCAAATAAATTCGGAGACAGCTTCGCCCCATCCAATCCCAGTCTTTCTCCCCGCCATCGTGGCAGGAAGGAGGGTTGGGATTGTTTATCGTTAGTCTTTGCTTGCTTATGAAACCATTGCACTACATTCTGACGTCTCTTTTTGCCGGTGTCTTGCTGCAGGTCTTATGCGGTGGCATCCGGCCTTCGGTCGTGGCATTTCCGCTCAATGTCTCCATTATCTTTGCACTCTTGGCCACGCTTTGGGTGGTTGAAGGCGAATGGGGCGAAAAGACTGCCGTGCGCACATTCCGCTCTCCGCGCATGGCTTGCGGCTTGCTCATCGCCGTGGGCATTTGGTGTGTATTGGGCGGCTTGACGCCACAAATGCCTATACCCGACGACGCCACGTTGTTGCACCGCTTCGCTGCTTTTTGGGGCCTCAACAAGTTCCCCACGTCATATCCCTTCGTGGTTTTGCTGCTTTTGTTGCTCTTACACCTTAGTCTGGTGATTATCCACCGACTACGCCAAAGAGCTTGGCGGCGTGATGTGCCATTCTTGCTGCTTCACGGCGGCCTGTGGCTGGCATTAGTGGGCGGCATGGCCGGCAGTGCCGACGCGGTCGAAGGCAGAATTATTGTAGCCCGTCAGGCACCTACTCGTTCAGCCTACGATGCCTATGGGCGAGAAATCACCTTGCCCTATACGCTCAGGCTCACTGACTTCCACGTGACGCGCCACGAGGCCGACCACTCGCCGGTGCAATATGAGGCTACGCTTCTCATCGACGATATGCCGCAGTCTCTTGCCGTCAATTCACCGTGTGGCGTACGTCTGTTTGAAGATCTCTATCTGCTCAATTATTTTTCAGAAGACGACACAGACCAAGCCGATGCCGTGTTGCTGCTCATGGTGCGCAATCCCTGGAAGCCAGCCGTTTTGGGTGGCATTTTGTTGTTGCTCTTGGGCACAGGTTGGCAATTGTTTCGATTGAAATAAAACTCGCGGCCTCTCCATAGTCATTATATATATATTGTATATGCTTTTTTCTTGGAACATCTTTTGGCTGTTTGCCCTTAGCTCGTTGTTGCTTTGGGCCGTGGGGGCAGTCGTGGCCTTTCGCCGCGGAGAGACTTGCCGCCGACTGGCCTTGGGCCTCACTCTGGCCGGACTGGCCGTATATGTGGCTTTTATCATAGGGCTTTGGACCAGTCTGGGTCGCCCACCGTTGCGCACGCTTGGCGAGACGCGTTTGTGGTACTCGCTCTTTATGATGGCTTCGGGCTGGCTGGTCTATCGGCTGTGGCGCTACCGCTGGATTTTATCGTTCTCACTAATTGTGGCGGCTGTGTTTATCATTATCAACTTAGTCCATCCCGACATCCACGACCAGTCGCTGATGCCGGCACTTCAGAGTGGTTGGTTTGTACCCCACGTCACAGCCTACATCTTTTCATACAGCCTCTTCGGTTGTAGTTTCCTCATGGCGCTCATCGGTCTTTGGCGTCACACTGAGGTCTATTTGCCTTCGGCCGATCGTCTCGTCGGCATCGGTCTCTTTTTCCTCACCTTCGGCATGCTTTCGGGATGCATCTGGGCCAAACAGGCTTGGGGCGACTATTGGACCTGGGACCCCAAAGAGACTTGGGCCGCCGCCACATGGTGTGCTTGTCTGCTCTATGTGCATTTGCGGCTGAAGGCCGACCGCACCGACCCAAAAGGGCAAACGACCGTGGCGGCCTATACGGCTCTCATCGTCATCTTTCTGTTGCTGCAAATGTGCTGGTATGGGGTCAACTTCTTGCCCTCGGCCACTCAGAGCATGCATAGCTATACGCAATAGCAAGGTGAAATGGGAGGGGCGGCGCTCGGCAAAGCCTAATAAAAACAAGTTTTTCTTGCCATTCCGCTCGCCTTGCATTAACTCTCGACTGACGGCGCAAGTTAGGCGGCGGCTCGGGAATGTCAAAAAAACAAGTTTTTCTTGCCATTCCGCTCGCCTTGCACTAACTTTGTCAGCAATAATATTTCACGTGATTTAAACTTTTTGAAAAACTTCTTCACAGCATCATATTTTCAACACAATATTCAAACCTAAAACACTGCTTATGAAAAAGTCTCACAAAATTCTTTTGGGCGGCGCCATCGTTGTCGTTGGCCTGGCCATTACTTATCGCGCAGTGAACCAAGCTCCGGATGCCTCGCTTCCGGCCGACCAGCAAATGGCACAGATTATGGACGACGGCGGTTGTGTGTTCTGCCACACCGCCAATCCCGATTTGCCCTTCTATGCCAAGTTCCCCATTGCCAAATCTCTCATTCTCAAAGACGTGGCCGAGGGCTATAAGGCGTTCGACATCGCCCCGATGATGCAGGCTCTGGCCGAAGGCAAACCCATCAACGAGGTGGACCTGGCCAAGGTGGAAAAAGCCGTGGCCGACGGCACTATGCCACTGATGCAATACTACCTCGTCCACTGGGGCTCATCGCTCACGTCAACCAAAACCGACATGGTGATGGCCTGGGCCAAACAACACCGCGAGAAATTCTACCCCAACACCCTCGCCGCCGCAGAGTTCAAGAACGAGACCGTGCGCCCCATCCCCGACGCCGTGCCCTTCGACTCGGCCAAGGCCGTTCTCGGTGAAGCCCTCTATCACGACACCCGCCTCTCGGCCGACGGCACCATCTCTTGTGCCACCTGCCACGGCATCAATATGGCCGGCGTAGACAACAAGCAATATAGCGAAGGCATCAAAGGACAAAAAGGTGGCGTCAACGCCCCCACGTCGTTCAATGCCTGCTTCAACTTCGTGCAGTTCTGGGACGGCCGCGCCGCCACCTTGGCCGAACAAGCCGGTGGCCCTCCCTTGAACCCCGTCGAAATGGGATGCAGTTCATTTGATGAAATCGTCGAACGCCTCCAAGCCGATGCCGAATTCACTGCACGCTTCAAGGCCGTCTATCCCGAAGGACTCAGCCAGCAGACCATCACCGACGCCATCGCCGAATACGAAAAAACGCTCATCACCCCCAACTCAGCCTTCGACCGCTACCTCAAAGGCGACAAGAAAGCTATGAACGACACGCAGATTGAGGGTTACGCACTGTTTAAAGAATACAATTGCGCCACCTGCCACGCCGGTGTCAACATGGGCGGACTCACCTACGAGCTCATGGGCAAACGAGCCAACTATTTCAAAGACCGCGAAGTCAACGCCAAGTCGGGCCTGACCGATGCCGACAACGGCCGCTGGGCTCAGACCAAGGTCGAACGCGACCGCTACCGCTTCAAAACTCCCACCCTGCGCAACGTTGCGCTCACATGGCCCTACTATCACGACGGTTCGGTCAAGACGCTCGACGAGGCCATTGAGATGATGTCGCGCTATCAAGTGGGCCGCGAAATGTCAAAAGACGACGTCGCCAAAGTCAAGAGTTTCCTCGAAGCCCTCACCGGCCAATACAAAGGACAGACCTTGACCAACGTCAACAAACAACAATAAACAGCCGGCAGACGCCACCTCACGCTCTGCCCCACTATAAAGAGAGACGCCACAGCGCCTCTCTTTTTTTGTACGCCTCGATAGAAGGCCGGCTCGTTTGTTCATTTTGGGCGGTAGTCCGTGACAAATCATTTTTCAAATGGCCACAGATTTTTTTAGCATTTGGCAAAAAAACTCCTAGCCCCTTGCCGTCGGCCCGAAAAGGCTCAAAAAATCGTCACTCATAAGCACAAATTTCACAGGACTAAGCCTCGTAAAAACTATCCTTATGCCCGTCAACACCTGTCATAAGCCTCGTTTCGCCTTTGTGTACAAAAAAAGAGGCCTTTCAGCCTCCTCATCTTCCCTTTTCACAAAAATAAGCCCTCCGCCGAAAAAATGAAAAGACAAAAAGCCACACCGCGCCAATCGCGAGCGCTTAGCCGCTCTTTACTAAAATCCTGCACTCAAAACCGAAGGGGACAAACAAAAAAAGCAGAGACACTTGGCAGGATAAAAAGAATTATCTAAATTTGCACCCCGAATAGCGTGCGGCAGAATCTCCCGACCTGCACAGCGCAGAGCAATAAAAAATCAAAAACAACATATCACAATGAAAAGAACATTCCAGCCCCACAACAGAAAGAGAAACAACAAGCATGGTTTCCGTCAGCGTATGCTGACCGCTAACGGTCGTCGCGTACTCGCCGCTCGTCGCGCTAAAGGTCGCAAGAAACTCACCGTTTCTGACGAAGTACACGGCAAGAAATAAACCATAGCCTCTCATAAAAGGCGGTTTCACCGTACTTCAATGATGGGGAGCCAAAGGGCACAAGCGGCCTTTTCGCTCCCCATCATTCGTGTTTACGCCTCCGTCTACAGGCTTAAACCACTATGGCATCCTCAAAAAAACAAGACCAAACACCATTATGATGCGAGAGAATGCCTAACTTTGCCCCAAAGGACTCAAACTGAAGAATATGCAATACTATTATCTCACCGCTCAAGGCGAACAACGCGGTCCCATTGAGGTCGACGAGTTTGCCGCTTATGGCATCACCGCCCAAACTATGGTGTGGTGTCAAGGTATGGCTTCTTGGCAACCGGCAGGCAACTGCCCCGAACTGGTTGGCGTATTGGCCACAGCCACTCCCTCATTTACCGTCGAAACACCTCCTGCCCCACCCTCACCCAAGATTAACGAAGACGGCGTGAAGCGTCCCGGCAGCACCATTTGGCTTAACATCATCTCTTGGGTGCTCATCTCCGCCAGTTTTATCTGTGCCATAGCCATCATTGTCGACGGTTGCCGCTCCAGCAGAAGCTACTGCTATTTTTGCAACAACTATTTATATTTGAACAACAACAATCTCGAGGCGGCCGGCTTGCTCATTATGTTTACGACCATTCTGATGATGTTGGTCATTTCTTTCACAGGCATTTTCTCTTTAATCAACGTCGGGAAAGCCCGAAGCGCCTGGAAAGAAAAAGCCTATGACAAAATGAAAACCAACGCCTCAGCCGGCCAACTTCTGGCCCTGCTCGGACTCTGCACAAGCGGTCTCTACTTCGCATTCATGTTAATCTTCGCCATCATTATGTGCGACTAAGACTAAAACTGGTTTTCGTCTGCCCTCACGACGCCCCATTGCGCTGCTTTCGGCCGGCCAAAGGACTGAAAAGCAAGAAAAAAGACGCAAAACTTGGTCGTTAAAGAAAAAAAACGCAACTTTGCACCGCTTTTTCGGTGGGCCGCTGTCTGGATGAGTGTTCCCCGTTATGCCCGCCGAACGAAAATAACCATCATTTCTAAAAAAAATGGCAGATTTAATCAAAATCGCTGAGGAAGCATTTGCCACTGGCAAGCAGTACGAACCCTTCAAGGCCGGTGACACCATCACCGTGGCTTACAAAATCATTGAAGGCAACAAAGAGCGTATCAGCTCTATCGTGGCGTAGTTATCAAAATCTCGGGCCATGGCGACAAAAAGCGCTTCACCGTGCGCAAAATGTCGGGCAACGTTGGCGTTGAGCGTATCTTCCCTATGGAGTCACCCAACATCAGCAGCATCGAGATCAACAAGTATGGTAAAGTTCGCCGCGCCAAACTCTACTACCTCCGTGGCCTTACCGGCAAAAAAGCTCGTATCAAAGAGCGCCGCCAGACTTCAAAGAAGGAAGCCTAAAATTCTTTGCCGGATTTCACATTCCGAACAAAGCAAAAACGGACCTGTCTGTTGTTTCATCAACAAGGCAGGTCCGCTTTTTTATGGCTGACTGGATGGCCAGAGCCTTAAACGAAAGTGGTTCATTCAAAATAAAACACGCCGTCGCCTCCTGTCAAAAAGGCGGGAGAAGCCTGATGGGGCGTTCCGGACTTGTCGCGTAAACGGACATCCGGCAAACCGCTCTCGCTCAACACCTCTTCCAGTTCCACGTCTTCACTAAAAACCAATGCACGACTATCGGCCGGCAGGGCGTAAAAGAGCGGACCACGCCGTAAGGCTTTGGTGTGACGCCCACCGGCAAAGTCGACCCAACGGGGCTGAACGGGCAGGTCGAAAAGCACCTCGTCGCCACTGTTCCACTCACGGCGAATGACCACGTAGCCGCGGTCTATCTTCACGTCAAACCATTCACGACCATTCACATAGACCACGTATGGCAACGATGGCGACTTGAGCCAATCATCCCAAAGGGCCACATCATCGAGCGAAGCGGCCCACATCGGCACTCTCACTCTCAGGGTCAAGGGATAACCGCCATGACGGAGGCCGGACAAGCGGATTTTCACCCGACCATCGTAGGGCATCGCCGTGAGTTGGTCTACAACCACACGCGTGCCGGCTGCTTCCATCCGTGCCGTATTGTTGAGAAAAAGATTGACCCATAAGCCCTCGTCATCGACAGCATAAATGCGGCCGGAGGCCGTGGTCAGGGTCTGGGCCGCTAAACGACTGGCATAAGAACGACCTGCAGAGGGCTGAACCAGATGCAACAATCGGCCATGTACGACACGCTCCATCGCCTCAAAGCCATCGGCCCGACCGGTCGCCATAAACAACTGTGCGGCCTCATCGACCAAAGCGGCATCGGCCTCAACACGGCTGTCGACAGTGGGTGCGGTCATTCCAAGCACTCCCAAAGCGGGGCGAGTCTGCTTGGTCCAGTGTTTCAATAGTTTCTTAGGCGATGAAGCCGGTACAAAAACCTTTTCTTTCACGTCGGGAAACAACGCAGTGGCCATCCCGCGCCAATCGGCCTCACCGCCACCCCATGCCACGACGCTGTCGGCCGGGACAAATTGCACGTCAACCAGCCGTTGTGCCTTGACACACAATGGCGCTACAAGGAGGAGAAAAATTAAAAGAGGAAATACGGTTTTCTTCATAAACAGAGTGTTTGGCGTCATATCCGCCACGCCCTATTGGCATTTGACGGCACGCAGTTGCTTGCCCATATCAGACAGACGGTTGCGCACCTCTGAGGGCGTACGCAGTGAGTCGGCCATTTTTTGCAAGGCCATCAAGCCCACCTCGGCTGGCACTTTCATCTCGCTGATAACCCGTAGTGTCTCTTCGGGTAGGTCGAGCACCCAGACAGAGAGCAACCACGCCGCAGCCATTTGGGCGTAATAGTCTTTCAGTGGCATCTGGGCCAGCTCGTCAAGCACCGCTTCGCGCCATGCAGAGGCACGATATTGGCCCAGCCACACCACCAAAGCAAAACGCTGACGATATTGTTCCGGACTATGGGCCTGGCTGAGCAAATAAGGCCAGAAGAGTTCGCGATGACGCTGCACGATTTTGAACGTGGCACAACAAGAGTCACACACCGACCAGTTGTCGATAAGTCCCACGAAACAATCAACCGTCTCAAGCCATCGCCGGCCGTCGTGGCAGCCATAGCCCAACACTAAGCCACAGAGCATCTGCTCTTCAAACGTGGCGGGTTGCAACAAAGCCTGAAAGACGGAGTCCCAATCATAGGCCGACACCAATTCACGCGCCAAAGCCCGCAGCTGCGGCATTCTCACGCCATACAACCGCCTGACGCCGGAAGGCAAAAGCCGACGCGAAAACTCGGCATAGTCCGGCTCCGCCATCTCTTGAAGCCGGCCACGCACATGCTGCATAAGGTCTGTTTCGGGTCGCATTGGGCACACATGAAATAAAGAGGCGTTACAAAGTTAATGGCTTGACGCTTGAAGCGGGCCGTTCAAAGCCTTTTTAACGTTTATCTCCAAAGAAAATACGACACACTCAGAGGGGTCAACGTGCCATTTCGGTAAAAAAAGACGGCAATAAACCATATTTTTGCAAGATAATGAACGTGTTATCGATAAAATGTCTACATTTGCAAATGCAAGAACAACAAAACACGCAGTATGACCAGTCACAACCTGACCATTATCGGCCGACTTAGCAGCCTCACTCTATCTTCGCAAGTAGCGCGGAAGTGAGATGCTGTGGCATACCCGAGAGTTTTTCTCTGTTCGATAAGGTTAAGACATACGGGTCTTTCTCACTCCGAAGGGTGACGAAAGGCCTTTTTCTTATCCATCCAGTTCACACGTCAATCAAAAACAATAAAAACATAAACACGACACAAAATGAGCGACAGACTTTATATTTTCGACACCACGCTCCGCGACGGAGAGCAGGTGCCGGGTTGTCAACTCAACACCGTAGAAAAAATCCAAGT
>JAHAWW010000124.1 GCA_018383375.1 Prevotellamassilia sp.
CACGCGGTATCTTGATGAGGACGTCGCCGGCCTTGAGTTGCTGGCCGTCTTCGACCACGATGTGACCATTGATGGGGAAGTTGTAGGTGCGGATGAGCTCACCGTTTTCGTCGAGAATGTGGGCTGAAGGCACACGGCCTTTTTCCTTAGACTCAATGACGATGCGCTCACGCAAACCGGTGGCTTCGTCTTCTTCGACACGATATGAGACACCCTCGATGACGTCTTCAAACTGAATGCGACCGGCACTCTCGGTGACAATCACGGCGTTGAAGGGGTCCCACTTGGCGATGACGTCGCCCTTTTTCACCTCTTGACGCTCGTCTACAAAGAGCATTGAGCCGTAGGGCACATTTTGGGTGGAGAGCACGATGTCGGTGTGTACGTCGACAAAGCGCACTTCGGCCAAACGACCCACTACGACCTTGGCAGCTGCGCCGTCTTCGGTGGTGGCATCAACGGTGCGGAGCTCTTCAAACTCTACGCGGCAGTCGGCCTTGGCCACGATGGTGGCATTGGCGGCGGCGTTTGAGGCGATACCACCGGCGTGGAACGTACGGAGGGTAAGCTGCGTACCGGGCTCACCGATAGACTGTGCGGCGATGACGCCGACAGCCTCGCCCTTCTGCACCATGCGGCTGGTGGCCAAGTTGCGGCCATAACACTTCATGCAGACGCCATGCTTGCTTTCGCAAGTGAGCACGGAGCGGATTTCGACGCTCTCGATAGGCGAATTCTCAATCATTTCGGCCACTTCCTCGGTGATTTCTTCACCGGCAGACACTATGAGCTGACCCGTGGTGGGGTGAATGATGTCGTGGACAGAGACGCGGCCCAAAATGCGCTCGCCAAGCGAAGAGATGATTTCGTCGCCGTCTTTGAGGGCGGTGCAGACGAGGCCACGGAGTGTGCCACAGTCTTCTTCGGTGATGATGACGTCGTGCGACACGTCGACAAGACGACGGGTGAGGTAACCGGCGTCGGCAGTCTTAAGGGCGGTGTCGGCCAGACCCTTACGGGCACCGTGGGTAGAGATGAAGTATTCCAACACGCTCATACCCTCTTTGAAGTTTGACAAAATCGGGTTCTCGATAATCTGTGCGCCTTCGGCACCGGCTTTCTGGGGCTTGGCCATCAGACCACGCATACCGGCGAGCTGGGCAATCTGGTCGGCACTACCACGCGCACCGGAGTCGAGCATCATAAACACGGCGTTGAAACCCTGGTCGGCCTCGGTCATTTGCTTCATCAAGGTCTTCTTGAGGTCGGTGTTGACGTGGGTCCAGGTGTCGATGACCTGATTGTAACGCTCGTTGTCGGTGATGAAACCCATATTATAGTTGGCCGTGATTTGGTCGATTTCGTCGTTACCGCGCTTCACGATGGCCACTTTCTCTTCGGGGATGATGATATCGTCGAGGTTGAACGACAGACCACCCTCATAGGCCTTGCGATAGCCGAGGTTTTTGATACCGTCAAGGAACTCACAGGCACGGGCCATACCGACGCCCTTGATGACGCGGGCAATGATGTCGCGCAGAGACTTCTTGGAGATGATGGTGTTGACGAAGCCAATCTCAGCGGGGATGATTTCGTTGACAATGACACGACCTACGGAGGTCTCCACAAGGTGCTTGATGGGACGGCCTTCTTCGTCGATGTCGTCAACCATCACCTTGACGGGTGCGTGCACGTCGACACGACGCTCGTTGAAAGCAATGATGGCTTCTTCAGGACCATAGAAGGTCAAGCCGGCGCCCTTGGCACCCGGACGTATCTTGGTGATGTAGTAGAGACCAAGCACCATATCCTGTGAGGGCACGGTGATAGGCGCGCCATTGGCGGGATTGAGGATGTTGTGGCTCTGGAGCATGAGCATCTGAGCCTCAAGAATGGCCTCGTTGCTCAAAGGAAGGTGCACGGCCATCTGGTCGCCGTCGAAGTCGGCGTTGAACGCCGTACAGGCCAGCGGGTGAAGCTGGATGGCCTTGCCCTCAATCATTTTGGGCTGGAAGGCCTGAATACCGAGACGGTGGAGGGTCGGTGCACGGTTGAGCAAGACGGGATGTCCCTTCATGACGTGCTCAAGGATGTCCCAAATGACAGACTCGCGACGGTCGACAATGCGCTTGGCACTCTTGACGGTCTTGACAATGCCGCGCTCGATGAGCTTGCGGATGATAAACGGCTTGTAGAGCTCGGCGGCCATCAGTTTGGGCAGACCACACTCGCCCATCTTCAACTCAGGACCGACGACGATAACCGAACGGGCTGAGTAGTCGACACGTTTACCGAGGAGGTTTTGACGGAAACGACCCTGCTTGCCTTTGAGGTAGTCGGAGAGTGACTTGAGCGGACGGTTGCTGTCGCTCTTGACGGCACTGCTCTTGCGGCTGTTGTCAAACAAACTGTCGACAGCCTCTTGGAGCATACGTTTCTCGTTGCGCAAGATGACCTCGGGTGCCTTAATCTCGAGCAGACGCTTGAGACGGTTGTTGCGGATGAGCACACGACGATAGAGGTCGTTGAGGTCGGAAGTGGCAAAGCGGCCACCGTCGAGAGCCACCAGCGGACGCAAGTCGGGCGGGGTGACGGGGATAATCTTCATAATCATCCACTCGGGGCGGTTGATGTCTTTGCTGGTGCGGAAAGACTCCACCACCTGGAGGCGCTTGAGGGCCTCGTTTTTGCGCTGCACTGAAGAGTCGGAGTTGGCACGGTCGCGCAACTCATACGAGAGCTCGTCGAGATTGAGGCGCTGGAGCAGGTCGTAGACCGCCTCGGCACCCATCTTGGCAATGAATTTGTTGGGGTCGGAGTCTTCGAGATATTGATTGTCTGAAGGCACCTTTTTCAACAGTTCGAGGTATTCTTCTTCGGTGAGGAGGTCATTGACGGCCACCTCGTCTTGCAGCACACCGGGCTGAATGACCACGTAGCGCTCATAATATATAATGGAGTCGAGCTTCTTGGTGGGAATGCCGAGCAGATAGCCCATTTTGTTGGGCAGCGAGCGGAAATACCAGATGTGGGCCACGGGCACAACCAACTGAATGTGGCCGGCACGCTCACGGCGCACTTTCTTCTCGGTGACCTCAACGCCGCAACGGTCGCAGACGATGCCTTTGTAGCGGATGCGCTTGTATTTGCCGCAATGGCATTCATAGTCTTTGGTGGGACCAAAGATGCGCTCGCAAAACAGACCATCGCGCTCAGGTTTGTAGGTGCGGTAGTTGATGGTTTCGGGCTTCAGCACCTCACCGTAAGAATTTGCCTGAATCTCTTCGGGCGAAGCCAGACTGATGGTAATTTTGGTGAAATTACTCTTTATCTTGTTGTCTCTTTTAAAAGCCATAGTAAGTGAAGTTGATGATTGAGGCGTGATGTTATTCGAGTGTGATGTTCAAGCCAAGGCCTCTCAATTCGTGGAGAAGCACATTGAGTGACTCGGGAATACCCGGCGTGGGCATGGGGTCGCCCTTGACAATGGCCTCGTAGGCTTTTGAACGTCCCACCACGTCGTCGGACTTGATGGTGAGGATTTCCTGAAGCACGTGGGAAGCACCGAAGGCTTCGATGGCCCAAACTTCCATCTCTCCGAAACGCTGACCACCGAACTGGGCTTTACCGCCGAGAGGTTGCTGGGTGATGAGAGAGTACGGACCGATGGAGCGGGCGTGCATCTTGTCTTCGACCATGTGGCCGAGTTTGAGCATATAGGTCACGCCGACTGTGGCTTTCTGGTCGAAGGCCTCGCCGGTGCCACCATCATAGAGCTGAGTGGAGCAATAGCGCGGCAGACCGGCCTTGTCGGTCCATTCGCAGAGGTCGTCGAGCTTGGCACCGTCGAAAATCGGCGTGGCAAACTTGACACCGAGCTTGCGGCCGGCAGCGCCGAGCACAGCCTCGAAAATCTGACCGAGGTTCATACGCGAAGGCACACCGAGGGGGTTGAGCACAATGTCGACTGGCGTACCATCGGCCAAGAAAGGCATGTCTTCTTGACGGACAATCTTCGACACGATACCCTTGTTACCGTGACGACCGGCCATCTTGTCACCGACACCAATCTTACGCTTCTTGGCAATATAGACTTTGGCCATCTGGATGATGCCCGAGGGAAGTTCGTCGCCAATGGTGATGGCATACTTCTTGCGCTTGAGCACAGCGTCCATGATGTTGTATTTCTTCAGATAGTTGATGACCAACTGACGCACCAACGTGTTGGTGTGGTCGTCGGCCGTCCAAGAACTCAGGTCGAGCGAACTGAAGTCGAGTGGCATGAGGAGCGTCTTGGTGAACTTGGCACCGGCGGGGATGACTTCCGTGCCGATGTTGTCTTTGATGCCGACCTTGGCGGTCTTGTCTTTGAGCAGCTTGAGCAGTTTGTCGACCATCAGGGCCTTGAGTGCTTCTGCCTCTGCGTTGAACTCGTCGTCGAGTTTCTGCAGCTGTACCTTGTCGGCAGCCTTTGAGGCACGCGTCTTGATGGCTCTTGAGAAGAGGCGGCGGTTGATGACCACACCCGAGAGTGACGGATTGGCCTTGAGCGAAGCGTCTTTGACATCGCCGGCCTTGTCGCCGAAGATGGCACGAAGCAGTTTCTCTTCGGGCGTAGGGTCGCTCTCGCCCTTAGGTGTAATCTTACCAATCATGATGTCGCCGGGAGCCACTCGGGCGCCGATGCGGATGATACCGTTCTCGTCGAGGTCTTTGGTGGCATCTTCGCTGACGTTAGGGATGTCGTTGGTCAGCTCTTCCATACCGCGCTTGGTCTCGCGCACTTCGAGCGAGAACTCGTCGACATGGACAGAGGTAAGGATATCTTCACGCACCATGCGCTCGTTGAGCACGATGGCGTCCTCATAGTTGTAACCCTTCCAAGGCATATAGGCCACGAGGAGGTTGCGGCCGAGTGCCAATTCGCCGTTTTCGGTGGCATAACCTTCGGTGAGGATGTCGCCTTTCTTGACACGCTGACCTTTCTCGCAAATGGGACGGAGGTCAATGGTCATATTTTGGTTGGTGCGGCGGAATTTGGGTATGTCGTAGACCTTAGTGGCCGAATCGAAGCTGACGAACTCTTCGTCTTCGGTGCGGTCGTAGGTGATTTGAATCTTGGTGGCGTCGACAAAATCAATGACACCATCGCCCTCGGCCGTAATCATCGTGCGCGAGTCTTCGCAGACTTGTTTTTCGATGCCAGTGCCGACGATGGGCGCTTCGGAACGGATGAGGGGTACAGCCTGGCGCATCATGTTGGAGCCCATCAACGCACGGTGGGCGTCGTCGTGCTCGAGGAAGGGGATGAGCGAAGCGGCGATAGAGGCAATCTGCTGCGGAGCCACGTCAATCAGCTCAACCTGTGCGGGGGGCACAACGGGATAGTCGGCATCTTGGCGACACTTCACTCTGTCACGAATAAACGTACCGTCATCGTTGAGGGGCGCATTACCCTGACCAATGATTTTGCCCTCTTCCTCTTCGGCAGAGAGATAAACCACGTCCTCGTTTTTGAGGTCAACGACAGAGTCGGCTACCTTGCGATAAGGCGTCTCGATGAAGCCGAGCTCGTTGATCTTGGCATAGACGCAGAGTGAAGAAATCAGACCGATGTTGGGGCCTTCAGGCGACTCGATAGGACAGAGTCGGCCGTAGTGGGTATAGTGCACGTCGCGCACCTCGAAACCGGCACGTTCACGCGACAGACCGCCGGGGCCAAGGGCCGAAAGACGACGTTTGTGGGTGACTTCGGCCAGCGGGTTGGTCTGGTCCATGAACTGCGACAAGGCATTCGTTCCGAAGAAAGAATTGATGACGCTCGAGATGGTCTTGGCGTTGATGAGGTCGGTCGGGGTGAACACCTCGTTGGCGCGGACGTTCATACGCTCGCGGATGGTGCGGCTCATACGGGCCAGACCGATGGCAAACTGGTTGGCCAGCTGCTCGCCGACGGTGCGCACACGGCGGTTGCTCAAGTGGTCGATATCGTCGACGGTGGCTTTGGAGTTGACCAGTTCGACGAGATATTTGATAATCTCGATGATGTCTTCACGGGTGAGTACACGCACATCCATATCGGTTTTGAGGCCGAGTTTCTTGTTGATGCGGTAGCGGCCCACTTCGCCCAAGTCGTAGCGTTTCTCAGAGAAGAAGAGGTTGTTGATAACCTCGCGTGCGCTGGCATCGTCGGCAGGGTCGGCATTGCGAAGCTGACGATAGATGTAGAGCACGGCTTCCTTCTCGGAGTTGGTGGGGTCTTTCTGGAGGGTGTTGAAGATGATGGAGTAGTCAGACGCTGTGCTTTCCTCGTGGTGAATGAGGATAGACTGAGCGCCGCTCTCGATGATTTGGTCGATGTGTTCGGGCTCGAGCACGGTCTCGCGGTTGATGATGACCTCAACACGCTCGTACGAAACCACTTCGCCGGTGTCTTGGTCAACGAGGTCTTCGACCCAGCTTTTAAGCACACGGCCTGCCAGTTTGCGTCCCAACACCTTCTTGAGGTTGGTCTTGTTGACTTTAACCTCTTCGGCGAGGTTGAAGATTTGGAGAATGTCCTTATCGTTTTCAAAGCCGATGGCACGCAAGAGAGTTGTGACGGGCAACTTTTTCTTGCGGTCGATATAGGCGTACATGACATTGTTGATGTCGGTGGCAAACTCTATCCAAGAGCCCTTGAAGGGGATGATACGTGCAGAATAGAGCTGGGTGCCGTTGGCGTGGATGCTGCTTCCGAAGAAGACACCCGGCGAACGGTGCAACTGCGACACGACAACACGCTCGGCACCGTTGATGATGAAGGTGCCGTTGTTGGTCATATAAGGAATGGGGCCGAGGAAGACGTCTTGAACGACGGTGTCGAAGTCTTCGTGGTCGGGGTCTGTACAGTAGAGCTTGAGCTTAGCTTTCAAGGGCACACTGTATGACAATCCACGCTCCAGACACTCTTCGATGCTGTAACGGGGCGGGTCGATATAATAATCGAGGAATTCTAAGACAAAGTTGTTGCGAGTGTCAGCGATAGGGAAGTTCTCAGCAAAAACTTTGTATAGACCATCGTTTTTACGCAACTCCGAAGGGGTATCGAGCTGGAGGAAATCCTTAAAGGACTTAAGCTGTACGTCGAGAAAATCCGGATAAGGCATCGGGTTTTTCACAGACGCAAAGTTTACGCGTTGGTTGATTACTCTTGAGGACATTCGTGTTGAGTGTGTAAAAGTTGTTGATGTATAGACACAAAAAGGTTAAGAACCCTCTACCAGAGGATCCTTAACCATTATTTGTTGGACAAGTCGCTTAGGCGATTTCTACTTCAGCACCGGCCTCTTCGAGAGCCTTCTTGAGTGCATCAGCTTCTTCCTTGGCAACGCCTTCCTTCAGTTTGCTGGGAGCGCCGTCAACGAGGTCCTTAGCTTCTTTCAAGCCGAGGCCACAAGCTTCTTTAACTGCCTTTACAACCTGGAGTTTAGCAGCACCTGCGCTCTTGAGCACTACATCGAAAGATGTTTTCTCTTCAGCAGCAGCGGCACCTGCAGCAGCGGGGCCGGCAGCAACTGCAACAGCAGCAGCAGCGGGTTCAATACCGTATTCTTCTTTGAGAATAGTTGCCAACTCGTTTACTTCTTTTACTGTCAAATTTACCAATTCTTCAGCAATAGCTTTGATATCTGCCATTTTCGTAATTATTTGTTATTGTTTTGTATTCGGTGAATTGTAAGGGAATTACTCGGGACGTTCGCCCAAAGTCTTCAGCACGCCGTGGATAGTTTGTCCAGCCGACTGGAGAGAAGAGATAACGTTCTTTGCAGGCGACTGCAGCAAGGCCACAACTTCTGCAATGACTTCGTTTTTGCTCTTGATAGCGCAGAGGGTATCGAGCTGGTCTGCACCGATATAGAAACCTTCTTCGGCATAAGCTGCTTTGAGGGCGGGCACACCACTTTTGCCTTCTTCTTTGATGAGTTTGGCAGGCGCGTTGGCGGTGTTGCAGAAGAACACGGCCGTGCTGCCTTTCAACACATCATAGAGGGGAGAATAATCGATTTCTGCTGCTTCGAATGCCTTGTGGAGGAGTGTGTTTTTCACTACGACCATTTTGATGTCGGCACCGAAACATTTTCTACGCAAACTGCTGGTAGCTTCAGCATTCAGACCGGTCACGTCGACCAGGTAGAAGTGAGCATACTCGTTGAGTTTTGCACCGAGTTGTTCGATGATGGATTGCTTATCTTCCTTTCTCATGATGGTAATTCAATTAAATTTCGTCGACAGATTTGGGATCTACCTTGATACCCTTACTCATCGTAGAGGAAAGATAAATGCTCTTGATGTAAGTACCTTTGGCTGCAGAGGGTTTGAGCTTGATGATGGTGTTGACAAACTCTTTGGCATTGCCCAAAATCTGGTCGGGGGTGAATGATACCTTGCCGATTGAGGTGTGTACAATACCGGTTTTATCTACCTTGAAGTCAATCTTACCCTGCTTTACCTCACGGACGGCTTTGGCTACGTCCATAGTGACAGTACCGCTCTTAGGGTTAGGCATAAGACCGCGAGGACCGAGAACACGTCCAAGCGCACCGATTTTGCCCATGATGGCGGGCATCGTGATAATCACGTCAATATCGGTCCAACCGCCTTTGATTTTCTCGATGTACTCATCGAGACCTACATAGTCTGCTCCGGCTTCTTTAGCAGCAGCTTCAGCATCGGGTGTACAGAGACACAGCACGCGGACAGTTTTACCTGTACCATTGGGAAGAGATACGACACCGCGAACCATTTGATTGGCTTTGCGGGGGTCTACGCCGAGACGAACGTCGATGTCGACAGAGGCGTCAAACTTGGTGGTCGTGATTTCCTTAACCAAGGCGGCTGCTTCCTTCAAGCTGTAAGCCTTCCCTGCTTCAATCTTACCGGCGACGGATTTCTGATTTTTTGTCAGTTTACTCATTGTGCGAAAAATTGAAGTTAAATATTTTCAGGGAAGTCTCCCTTAACGGTGATACCCATACTGCGGGCGGTACCGGCGACGAGACGCATAGCGCTGTCGAGGGTGAAGCAGTTGAGGTCGGGCATCTTGTCTTCAGCAATGGCCTTCACCTGGTCCCAAGTGATTTCAGCAATCTTGGTACGGTTGGGCTGTGCTGAGCCGCTTTTTTTCTTGGCTGCCTCGAGCAATTGAATTGCTACAGGAGGAGTCTTTACTATGAATGAGAATGATTTGTCATTATAGTAAGTAATGACTACAGGCAATACCTTACCTGCCTTCTCCTGAGTTCTGGCGTTGAACTGCTTGCAGAAATCCATGATGTTGATTCCCTTTGAACCCAGAGCCGGGCCAACGGGAGGCGAAGGATTCGCAGCGCCACCTTTAATCTGTAATTTGATTAATCCAGCAACTTCTTTAGCCATTGTGATTGTTTTGTTTTAATTGTTGTTTGTTGGAAAGCTTGACTACGTAACACTTGTCACTCTTTCACGATTTGCGTAAACCCAAGGTCGAGGTCGGTGCTGCGCGCAAAGACCTTGACGGTGACCGTGACCTTCTTCTTGTCGTTGTCGACGCGCTCCACAACGCCTGAAAATCCGGCAAACGGACCTTCGTTGACTTTGACGGCGTCGCCCACTTCGAAAGGAATGGGGAGGTCTACCGCTTCTTCGCTCATTTCGTCAACCTTACCCAAGATGCGCGACACCTCAGAGGGGCGCAGGGGAGTGGGATTGTCCATTCCACCTAAAAAGCCGAGCACCTGCGGCGTGTTGCGCAGCACATGTGCAATCTCGCCTACCAAACGTGCCTCTACGAGGACGTAACCGGGGAGATAATTGCGCTCTTTAATGACTCGTTTGCCATTGCGGATTTGTACCACCTTTTCAGTCGGAATGAGCACCTGTGCGACATGGCCGCCAAGGCGACCATTTTTAATTTCCGCATCAATGTATTCCTTGACTTTGGCTTCTTTTCCGCTCACGGCTCTGAGCACATACCAAGACATCGCCAATTCAGCCATAGGTCAGAATTTAATTGAGTAGATTAACTGCATGAGGTTATAGAAGACCTTATCCATGGCAAACACGACGAGTGCGATTATCACGGAAGCAATGAGAACGACAATCGCGCTATGGATTAACTCCTTGCGTGTAGGCCAGGTGGTTTTATGCACTAATTCTTCGTAAGTGTCCTTACAGTATAATACGATGTTCTTAAACATGTCTTTTCTTTTTTTGGCACGGGAAGAGAGGCTCGAACTCCCGACACCTGGTTTTGGAGACCAGTGCTCTACCAACTGAGCTATTCCCGTATAAAAACAGGCCCACACCTCATGAGCGAGGGCCTGTTTGGTTATTGTTTCTTGTGTGTAGACAAGAGATTAGTCGAGGATTTCAGTAATCTGACCTGAACCTACGGTGCGGCCACCTTCACGGATAGCGAAGCGGAGACCTACGTTGATGGCAACGGCGTAGATGAGTTCAACGCTGATTTCAACGTTATCACCGGGCATTACCATTTCGGTGCCTTCGGGGAGGTGAATCTCACCGGTGCAGTCCATGGTGCGGAGATAGAACTGAGGACGGTATTTGTTGCCGAACGGAGTGTGACGGCCACCTTCTTCTTTCTTCAGAACGTAGATAGAAGCCTTGAATTTCTTGTGCGGAGTGATAACGCCCGGGTGGGTGATTACCATACCACGCTTGATTTCCTGCTTGTCGATACCACGGAGGAGGAGACCTACGTTGTCACCAGCTTCACCCTCGTCGAGGAGCTTGCGGAACATTTCAACGCCGGTAACTACAGACTTCTTGTCTTCACCGAGACCGAGGATCTGAACTTCGTCACCAACTTTGATGACACCGGTTTCAACACGGCCGGTAGCAACGGTACCACGACCAGTGATTGAGAACACGTCTTCAACAGGCATCAAGAAGGGTTTATCTTTGTCGCGAACGGGCTCTTGAATCCACTCGTCAACAGCGTTCATGAGGTTCATTACGCTGTCTTCCCACTTGGCAACGCCGTTGAGGGCACCGAGGGCAGAACCACGAATGATAGGAGTATCCTCTTCGAAGTCGTACTGCTGGAGGAGTTCACCCATTTCCATTTCAACGAGTTCGAGCATTTCTTCGTCGTCGACCATGTCGCACTTGTTGAGGAACACAACGAGACGGGGAACGTTCACCTGACGGGCGAGAAGGATGTGCTCGCGGGTCTGGGGCATCGGACCGTCGGTAGCAGCTACTACGATGATAGCACCGTCCATCTGGGCAGCACCGGTAACCATGTTCTTCACATAGTCAGCGTGACCCGGGCAGTCTACGTGAGCGTAGTGACGCTTTTCAGTTTCGTATTCGATGTGAGCGGTGTTGATCGTGATACCACGCTCTTTTTCTTCAGGAGCATTGTCGATCTGGTCGAAAGATTTAACTTCCTCGCCAGTGCCGAGTTTTTCGTGAAGCACTTTAGAGATGGCGGCAGTCAGAGTAGTCTTGCCGTGGTCAACGTGACCAATCGTACCGATGTTAACATGCGGTTTGGTACGCTCAAATTTTTCTTTAGCCATAGCTGTATTATTAAATTTATGAATGAAATTTTCTTAATCTCCCACTACGTTATTCAGACTTGCACTCTTTGGCGCATAAAACCGCAGAACCCGGAAACCAAGCCTGCGCTCTATATAAAATCTGCCGTAATGTCTTTGAGCTGTTAGTGAGACTTGAACTCACGACCTCTTCCTTACCAAGGAAGTGCTCTACCGCTGAGCTATAACAGCAAAATGTGAGCGGAAAACGGGGCTCAAACCCGCGACCCCCAGCTTGGAAGGCTAGTGCTCTATCAACTGAGCTATTTCCGCGAGTTCCCTACCGGTGTAGAGGGTGGGCAAAGATGGATTCGAACCACCGAAGGCGTAAGCCAGCAGATTTACAGTCTGCCCCATTTGGCCACTCTGGTATTTGCCCGTGTTTGCGAGAGCGAAAGGCGTCCTCAAAAGAAGAGCAGCCGTTCCAATGACTCGGAAACGGCTGCAAAGTTAGAGATAATTTTTTACTTGCAAAATTTTCGGCGTATTTTTTTTATTTGGCCGCGTGTTTTTCCTTGTATTTCTCGGCTTGGCGCTGGAGGGCGTCAACGCAGAGGTCGATGGCTTCCTCAAATGTGTCGCAGGTCTTTTCGGCATGGAGGCTGCCGCCGGGGGCGCTGATGCGTATCTGCACTTCCTTGTTCATGGCGGTCTCGGGCTTGACAAGTTTCAACACCACTTCGGCCGAAGCGGCCTGGTCGCAACTCTTGGCAATTTTGCCCACTTTTTTCTCAATGAAAGCCTGAAGCTTCTCGGTGGCGTCGAAATGGACGGACTGAATGCGGATGTTCATATAAATCCTCCTCTTCTGGTTTATTGTCTCACGACGGAGACAAGGGTTGTTACTGATGGGCGACACAATTGGCCGCCGTGGCTTTACAAAAGCGAATATAGCAATTGTCGCGTGACGCGCCAAACGTTTTTTCGTTTTTTGTGTTTTTTGACGGGTTTTATGGGTTCATGGGTTGTCGGAAGGGCGGTTGATGCCGGGGATGCGGCCAATGGTAGAAATGATAAAAATGTTGCATGAAATGAGACAATTTTACTCTTCGCCCTTATCCCCCCAATTGTTGCCTTTTTCCCAATCACACAATCACGGGGCTGTATCAGGCTGAATGATTGAGTATTACGGTGATTGGACGCTTCAATCACGCCAATCACACCAATCTCCCCGCGCGCATAATTATATATAGGTATGAAAGGGGATGGTGGAGACCATAAAAGGCAGAGTGTTTGAGATTGCGATTGTTTGGGGCAGCCAAGCGGAGGCCCCTTCAGGGCTTGCTAGGCCGTTCATAATTGGGATTGAGGTTGTTGGGGGGGGCAAGCGGCCCTTTCAGGACTTGCAAGGCCGCCCATAATTGAGATTGAGGTTATGGGGGCGGCCAAGCGGCGGTCTGAAAGCCCTGAAAGGGCGCAACATAATAGCCCAGGTCGATAGGCCTGGGTATACAATGTACGCTGTAACTCCGGCCTGTAAGGTCGG
>JAHAWW010000127.1 GCA_018383375.1 Prevotellamassilia sp.
GTGACGAGTCCGCCGAGGATAACACGCGCCATGGGACTTTGTATTTCTCCGCCGGGCAAGTCGCCGGCAAGGGCCAAGGGCACAAGGGCCAAGGCCGAAGTGAGAGCGGTCATGAGGATTGGATTAAGCCGGTCGGCCGAGCCTTGCAGCACACTCGCTTCGAGCGATAGCCCCGAGCGTATGAGGTCTTCATATCTGGCCATGAGCAGGAGACCGCCGCGGGTGGCTATGCCAAAAAGCGAAATAAAACCGATGAGGGCCGGTATGCTCAAGCTGCCGCCGCCAAATCCCACTGCCGCTACGCCACCGACGATGGCCAGCGGCAGACTGAGCAAGACTACGGCCGAGAGGCGCAAACTGCGCAGCTGACACCACAGGAGGATAAAAATGATGACAAGAGCCAATAGCGAAGCCGCGAGGAGGGTCGTCGAAGCGGCTTTTTCGCTTTCAGCTTGTCCGCCGTAAGTGATGTGATAGCCTTCGGGCAGGTTGATGTGTTGTTTCACCCGTTCTTTGATGTCGCCCACCACGCTTGAGAGGTCGCGACCGCTGACGCTGACCGCCACGACAAGTCTACGCCGCCCGTTCTCACGGTTGATGGTGTTAGGTCCGGTACCTGTCACCACATCGGCCACTTGTCCCAAAGGCACCATCTGGTCTCCGGCATCGAGAGGCAGTGAACGCAGGCGTTCGGCCGTGGCGCGGAGGTCGTCGTCTACTTTGAGCACGAGCGAGAAGGCTTTGTCGCCCTCATAGACCGTACCAATCTGCTCGCCCGAGAGCAACACCCTGACAGCCGTGGCAAAGGCCGAAAGACTGATGCCGCGTTGCGCCAAAAGTGTGCGGCGGGGCTTGATTTGCAGTTGCGGCCGCTCCACTTGTTGCTCCACGGTGAGGTCGCCTATACCCTCAACGTCGGCAATCTGCTGCTTGACTTGCTGCCCGAGGTGATAGAGCGTGGTGAGGTCGTCGCCGAAGATTTTGATGGCGATATTGGCTTTCGAGCCCGAAAGCATGGCGTCGATGCGGTGGGTGACGGGTGAGCCAATCTCTATGCTTGCGCCCGGCACGGCGGCCAGTCTGTGGCGAATATCTGCCAAGAGTTGGTCTTTGGAACGGTCTTTCAAGACGTAAGGTGCTTCGATTTCAGAGGCATTGACCCCCAGTGCGTGCTCATCGAGTTCGGCACGACCGGTTTTGCGTCCCACGGTTTCAATCTCCGGCACCTCAAGCAAAATCTGCTCCACCTGACGGCCTATGCGGTCTGACTCTTCGAGCGAAATGCCCGGCACGGTGGTGACATTGATGGTGAATGAGCCTTCATTAAAAGGCGGCAAGAAGTTTCGTCCAAAGGTGCAAAGCCAGCCCAGTGCGAGCACAAGGCTCACGGCAGAGAGGCCGACCACCAAGCGTTTATGCCTCACGACCACGGCGAGCAGCCCCACATAGTGTCGCTTGAGGAATGCCGACACGGGCGGCTCTTTGGCGACACCTTCGCGGTCTTGCATTTTCCCCAAATAACTGCACAAGACAGGCGTGAGAGTGAGGGCCACAAGCGTAGAAGCCACAAGGGCCGCAATGAAAGCGATGCCGAGAGGCACCAAAAGCCTCCCCTCCATTCCTGAAAGGCAAAAAAGAGGCAAGAAACTGGCAATGATGATGAGTGTGGAGTAAAGAATGGGCAGGCGCACCTCGCGCGATGCGTCGTAGACTACGGCAATCACACTGCGGCGCTCAGCGGGTGGCAACGAGTGGTTGAGGCGCAAACGCCGGAAAACGTTTTCCACGTCGACAATTGCGTCGTCGACGAGCGAGCCTATGGCTATGGCCATACCGCCCAAACTCATGGTGTTGATGGTCTGGCCAAAAAGATGCAATATGAGCACGGAGACGAGCAGCGACACGGGTATGCTGACCAGCGAGATGAGCGTGGTGCGCACATTCATAAGGAAAATCAAGAGCACAATCACCACGAAGACACCACCCTCCCAGAGCGACTTTTTGACATTGTCGACAGCGCTGTGAATGAAGCGTTCTTGGCGGTAGACGTCGGTGGAAATTTTGACGTCGGGCGGCAACGACTCTTTGACGTCGGCGAGTGTTTGGTCGATGTCTTGACTCAGGTTGAGCGTGGGCGTCGACGGTTGTTTGGTGATGGTGAGCATCACGCAGGGTCGGCCTCGGAGCGAGGCCACACCGGTCTGTGGCACTTTGTTGCCTATTTTCACTTCGGCCACATCGCTGAGCAACACGGTCGAGGTGGGCATCTTTTTCACCACACAAAGTTTCAAGTCGGCCACGTCGGCCGAAGCGATGACGCCACGAACGATGTATTCGTTGCCATAATTATTGACCACACCGCCAGAAACGTTTCGGCTCATTTCGGCAGTGGCGGCCGTCACGTCTGAGAGGGTCACACCATAATGGCGCATGCGGTCGGGGTGAAGCAAAATTTGATATTCCTTGACTTCACCGCCAATCACGGCCACCTGGGCCACGCCGCCCGTGGCGAGGAGTCGCGGACGGATAGTCCAGTCTGCCAGAGTGCGGAGTTCTTGAAGCGATGTGGTGTCGGCAGTGAGGGCCACAAACATCAGTTCGCCCATGATAGACGATTGGGGCCCCATTGTGGGTGTACCCACTCCGGCGGGTAGGTCGTCGCGGATGGCGGCCAGTCGCTCGCTCACCTGCGCACGGGCTTTATAAACGTCGGTGCCCCAATCAAATTCAGCCCATACAATGGAGAAACCGGTAGTCGACGACGAGCGTACACGCCTCACGTCGCCCACGCCGCCCAGCGAAGTCTCTATGGGGAAGCTGACCTGTCGCTCCACCTCTTCGGGGGCCATGCCCTGAGCCTCGGTCATCACCACCACGGTGGGAGCCGTGAGGTCGGGCAATACGTCTACCTCGGTGCGACCGGCGGTGTAGAGGCCAAAGACCACAAGCAAGACCGACGCCACCAGCACCACAAAGCGCCCACGCAGGGCATATGCAATAATTTTGTTGAGCATAGCGTTTTCCCCTTTAATGATTATGACTATGGGCCGGGATGGCCGTTTGCTGCGAAGCCAGACGGAGCGTCGTGACGCCTTTGACCACGACCTTCTCGCCGGTCTTCAAGCCGCTTTTCACTTCTATGCGCTCGCCGTCGCTGCGGCCGAGATTGACTTCACGCCGTTCGTAGGCACCGGGGTGTATTTCAACAAAAACCACCTTCACGCCGGCCTCTTCGCCCACGGCTGTGAGGGGTATGGTGAGCGTCTCTGTGCCGCCGTCGCTAAGCAACCACACTTCGGCAAATGAGCCGGGAACGACGCCGCCCACGTTGTCCATCTCGAAGGTGACGGTGGCATAGGCCGCGCCGTCCGACACGGTCGTGGGTCTCCCCACCAAGCGGCCGTTCATAGCCTCAAGACTGTAGACGCGCTCACTGCCGGCAGGGCGGAAACGGGCCGACTTCAAGCCGACCAGTTCTTCCAAACGGTCCACCGGCACGTCGGCACAGAGTTGCAGCCTGCGACAAGCCGTCACCACCATGATGGGCGTGCCGACGGCCACATATTGGCCATCTGTGGCCAGCAGGCTTTTCACAAATCCGGCCTTGGGCGCCACCACGGCTTTGCCGCCGGCGGTTTGTCCGCGACTGACGGCCTCATAGGCCAAACGGGCTTTTTCGTATTGCAGGCGCAACTGCACATATTCTTTTTCAGACACGATGCGGTCGGCCAAAAGTGGCTTGGCTCGCTCCAGTTCGGCCTTGGCCGCCTCATATTCGGCCTTGGCCATAGCCACGGGATTGCCTTCGGGCAGTTTGTCGGCACTGACCACGGCCACGGTCTGACCGGCACCGACGGCAGCACCCTCGGCAAGGCTCGCCTGCGTGAAATGGACTATGCCGCTCTGCAGGGCTGTGAGGGTCTGTTCGTCGCCGACGGCCGAACGGATGCGGCCGCCCACGGGCTGAGAGGGCGTGAAAGCCATAGGGCGGAGCGTGATGGTTTGGATGTCGGCAGCTTTTTGCTGATGTGCGTCGAGCA
>JAHAWW010000128.1 GCA_018383375.1 Prevotellamassilia sp.
TCGGTAAAAATCCGACCTATTTTCCACTTTTTTCTGCCCTTTCTCGACTTCGTTGGACCGCTCAGAAGTTTATTTACAAAAAATCCACGTCTTTGTGTCACACACAAGCCCCATTTTTGAACACAGCCCCGAACGCCGCGAAACGTCGGCTTCACTCGCCCGTGGTTTAACCCTGTTTTGCCAACTGCTGTTTGCATAATCAGCCCAATGGTCAAAACGCTGCAATCTGTCGGGCCGCAGCGTGAGAGATTTGCGCAAAAAAATGTGATTTTTCGCGTGTTTCTATCACTTTTTTCACATTTCGTTTGGACTTTAACAAAAACCTTTTTGTAATTTTGCGGTGAAAAGAGCACGATAGGCATCACAAGCGCGTGACACGCCGTGCAAAACAAGTCAATATCAACCTTTTATAAATAAATTACAGTTATGATTAAAGTAGGTATCAACGGTTTCGGTCGTATCGGCCGTTTCGTTTTCCGCGCCGCTCAGAACCGCAGCGACATCCAGATTGTAGGTATCAATGACCTTTGCCCCGTAGACTACTTGGCTTACATGCCCAAGTATGACACTATGCACGGTGAATTCCAAGGCACAATCGAGGCTGACGTTGAAAAGAGCGAGCTCATCGTTAACGGCAACCACATCCGCGTAACCGCCGAGCGCAACCCGGCCGACCTGAAATGGGACGCTGTAGGCGCTGAATATGTTGTTGAGTCAACCGGTGTCTTCCTCACCAAGGAAAAAGCTCAGGCTCACATCGAAGCTGGTGCTAAATATGTCGTAATGTCTGCTCCTTCAAAAGACGACACCCCCATGTTCGTTTGCGGCGTAAACTTCGACAAATACGTTAAGGGCACCCAGTTCGTGTCTAACGCTTCTTGCACCACCAACTGTCTCGCTCCCATCGCCAAAGTGCTCAACGACAAGTTCGGCATCACCGACGGTTTGATGACCACCGTTCACTCTACCACCGCTACCCAGAAGACCGTTGGCGGTCCTTCTCTCAAAGACTGGCGTGGTGGCCGTGCCGCTGCCGGCAACATCATCCCCTCTTCTACTGGTGCTGCCAAGGCTGTAGGTAAGGTAATTCCCGAACTCAACGGCAAACTCACCGGTATGTCAATGCGTGTCCCCACTCTCGACGTATCTGTAGTTGACCTCACCGTAAACCTCGCTAAGCCCGCTTCTTACGCTGAAATCTGCGCCGCTATGAAGGAAGCCTCTGAAGGCGAACTCAAAGGCGTGCTCGGCTACACTGAAGACGCTGTCGTTTCAAGCGACTTCCTCGGTGACACCCGCACCTCTATCTTCGACGCTAAGGCTGGTATCGCCTTGACCGACACTTTCGTTAAAGTCGTTTCTTGGTATGACAACGAAATCGGCTACTCTAACAAAGTGCTCGAGCTCATCGCTCACATGGCCAAAGTTAACGGCTAATCACCATTAACCCAATAGTTTAAGGCCGCCGCAGTAGACTCTTCTCTGCGGCGGCCTTTTATCAAAATCACACATGACCACACCCGACCTCATCGCCATAGTTGGCCCCACAGCCTGCGGCAAAACCGCTGCAGCCGTGAAACTCGCCCGACTGCTCGACGCCGAAATCATCAGTGCCGACAGCCGCCAAGTATATCGCCGCATGGACATCGGCACAGGCAAAGACCTCGACGACTATTGCGAAGGCGGACAAGCGGTCAGGTATCACCTCATAGACATTGCCGAACCTGGCACAAAATACAATGTCTATCAATATCAGCACGATTTCCTTGAAGCCTACAACGACATCCGCAAACGCGGCAAACGCATCATCGTATGCGGCGGTTCGGGACTCTACATCGAAAGCGTGCTGCGCAGCTACAGACTGAGCCCCGTGCCACAAAATCCGGAGCTCAGGGCACGACTGGCCGACAAGACGCTTGAAGAACTCACCGACATTCTGGCCGGATACAAACGTCTGCACAACACCACCGACGTAGACACTGCCAAGCGAGCCATACGAGCCATCGAAATTGAAGACTACTACCGACACACACCGCTCGAAGACAGACCATTCCCCACACTAAGCAGCCTCACTCTGGGCATCAGCGTAGACCGCGACACCAGGCGCCAACGCATCACCACCAGACTCAAACAACGCCTCGACGGCGGTATGGTCGACGAAATCCGACACCTGCTCGACGAAGGCATACCGGCAGAGTCGCTCATCTATTATGGCTTGGAATACAAATATGTCACACTCTACGTCACCGGCCAAATAGACTACGCCACAATGTTCAATAGCCTCGAAACGGCCATCCACCAGTTTGCCAAACGGCAAATGACGTGGTTTCGCGGCATGGAGCGCCGCGGCATACCCATACACTGGCTCAGCAATGTGCCGACCAGCCTCGACGAGTGGCCCGACTATCTCCGCAAAAACAAACTGGAACAACTTATTCCCTAAACTTAAGTGCATCAGTCCGGAACAATCATCATGAAACATCGCAATAAGGCCCTTGCGCTCACCATGCTGCTCTACGGCCTCTTAATACCGTCAGTCCACACGGCACAAGCACAGACCAGCCTCATAGACAGTCTGTTTGTGGTCGCCCCAATGTCTGAACTTCCACTGCTTGAGGGCAACTCCAGGCTTGACATGCTCGACCTCTACAACTACAAAATGACGGCCAAAGGCGAAACACGCTTTGGCAAATATGCCTATCTCGAAAGCAAAACAGACTACAACCTGCACATCCGCCTCACATCTGCCAGCACGTGGGAACTCATGCGGCTTCAAGCGCCCAACAGCCCCGAGCGACTGTTGTGCCTGCACAGTCTCACCGGCAGCGTGGCCCAAACCACTGTGCACCTCTACGACACGAATTGGCAGCTCGACACCGCCACCGTCTTGCCCACATTCACGCTCAAAGACTTCACAACCGAAACCGACAGCATAGACGAAGACACCGAGGCCGACATGCAACACCGACTCTCTGTGCGCCACCTCGTCGTCGCTTGCGAAGCCGCCGGACCCGAGCACGCCATCGTTCGTGTAAGCCTTCCCACAAAACATTTGGGCCTCGAAAACCGCAAACGGTTTGAGCCCCACCTCCACGACCTGCTCCTCACCTGGGACGGCAACCGGTTTGTCCATCCACAAGCCGTGGCACGAAAAGAAGAGTCGCAGAAATTTTGATGTTTGACAAGGTTACACTAACTTTGTCTTTTGTGCTAAGCACACGCCTTAATGAAAATGGAAAACACAACCAAGCAACATATCTCTCAATCTCCTTCTGATTTTGGCATCATCCCTTTGCCACACCACACCGATGAGCGCGGAACGCTCTGTGTGGCAGATGGTTCAGACCAAGTCTTTCCCTTCAAGGTGAAACGCGCGTTTTGGATTTATGATGTACCGGCAGACCAAACACGCGGCCAACACGCCCACCACAGCTGCGCCGAAGTGGTCATTCCACTCTGCGGAAGCTTTGTGGCACACGTCAACGACGGTACGCGTACAATAGACTTCGTGATGAACAACCGCAACGAAGGCCTCTACATCCCGCCGATGGTTTGGTGCAGCTTCTCAGACTTCTCGACAGACTGCGTTTGCCTCTGTCTCACGTCAGACGAATACGACAAAGAAGGCTACATTAACGACCTCAACCTTTATCTCAACGAAATACAGAAGTGATTGCCGGCCACACATATCACGCCTCGCAGGCCCGGGAATGGGACCAAGCCGTCGGCACATCGCGCAACGGCACTTTCCTGCTGCGGCGGTCGTTTATGGACTATCACGCCAATCGTTTTACCGACCATTCACTCCTTTTCAAAAACCAGACAGGCCACATCTTAGGCCTGTTGCCGGCACACATCCGCCCCGAACAACATCTCGCCATAAGCCACGGCGGACTCACTTACGGCGGACTTGTGCTCTCGCCAAAGGCCACACTCACCGACGTGAGAGAAATGTTGGTTGATACGGCTCTTCGTTTTCTGGCCGAAGGTTGCCGACAACTCATCTATAAGCCCATTCCCCACATCTATCACGCCTACCCCACACAAGAAGACTTATATTGGCTCTTCAGAGCCGAGGCACGACTCGAGGCAAGGGCTGTGGCCGGCACCATAGACTTGCAAAGTCCTCTGGCCACCACGCTCTGGCACCGCAAAACAAAAAAACAAGCCTGCGAAGGTTTGCAGTTGACCGAGAATGGCGGACACGAAGCTTTGGCCGCTTTTTGGGACATCGTTTGTGAGGTGCTCTCAAGCCGCCACGCCACCCGGCCGGTGCACAGTCTTGACGAAATCACCCTGCTCTGCTGTCGCTTTCCCGACAATATCACGCTCTTCACCGTGACCAACACCGAGCAAACTGTCATTGGCGGTTGCCTGCTCTTCCTTGCCGGACCGGTGGCCCATGTCCAATATATGGAAGTGGGCGAAGAGGGACGTCGCCGCCGCGCCTTAGACTGGTTGATGCAACGCCTCATCCCGCTCATGCGCCAACGCGGCTACCGCTATTTAGACTATGGCATCTCGACCGAACAAGGCGGCCGCTATCTCAACGAAGGCTTGGCCTATCAGAAAGAAGGCTTTGGCGGACGCGCCGTGTGCTACGACACCTATGCCATCGACCTCGAAAAACTCGCTTCACTATGACCCGCATCCCCTTCTTGCCACTCAGCGACATCAATGCCCGTCAGGCAGAGGCTTTGCAAGCCGCCGCCTATCGCGTGATAGCCTCAGGATGGTATTTGCGCGGCACCGAAACAGCAGCCTTTGAGCGAAAGTTTGCCGACTACATAGGCACATCACACTGCATCGGGGTGGCCAACGGACTGGATGCCCTCACGCTGATATTCACAGCCTTGAAACTCCGCCACCAATGGGCCGACGGCGACGAAGTCGTTGTCCCCGCAATGACCTTCATAGCCACGGCCGAAGCCGTTGAGCGAGCCAGACTCCGGCCTATATTCGCAGAGGTGACCCAAGAGGCCCTCATCGACCCGACGGCTTTGGCAGCACGGCTTAGCGAGCGAACACGAGCCGTATGTCCCGTCCACCTATACGGTCAAATGGCCGACATGAGCGCCATTCAGACTTTCGCCGACGCCCACGGCTTGCTCGTGGTCGAAGACGCGGCCCAGGCCCACGGCGCTCAAACCGCCACAGGGCGTGCAGGCACGCTCAGCACAGCAGCAGCCTTCAGCTTTTATCCCGGAAAGAACCTTGGCGCATTGGGCGACGGCGGCGCGGTGACCACCAACGACACAGAATTGGCCACCCTTATTCGGACACTGGCGAATTATGGTGCCGAAAAAAAATATCACCATCACTACAGCGGCATCAATAGTCGGCTTGATGAAATTCAAGCGGCTATGCTGTCGGTCAAGCTTGAAAAGCTCGACGCCGACAACGCCTATCGCCGCAGGGTGGCTGCGCAATATGCTGCCGAAATCACTTCACCTTTTGTGTCTCTACCCTATGGCGGACAGAGTGACTCTGGCGTGTTTCACATCTACGCACTGCGCTCACCCCACCGCGACAGCTTGCAGCAGCACCTAAGCCAAGCCGGCATTGAGACCCTCATACACTATCCCGTGCCGCTTCACCGACAACCTGCCTATAGCCAGGCTGCCACGCAATCGTTTCCAGTGGCCGAACAGATAGCTGCAGAAGAACTCAGCCTACCCATCGGCCCCACCCTCTCCACTGAGAGCGTTCACCACATTGCACAAACCATCAACTCCTTCAGACCATGACCATCGACATTCTCATTTGCTCTTTCAACAAAGGCATTGTCCGCATCGATGATGTCTTGTTGCCGCCGCGCGAAGGCATTCACTACATCGTGTCTTACCAATACACCGACGATCGCTATATCGACCTCATCCCCGACTGCATCAAAGAGCGCGCAGATGTCCTACTCTACAAATACAAAGGCCAAGGCCTGGCCGCCAACCGCAATTTGGCCATCGAACGCGCCACGAGCGACCTCTTGATGTTTGCCGACGACGACACCCGCATACGTCCCGAGACCTTCGACAAGGTGCTTGAGATTTTTGAAAATAGACCCGAACTTGACGTGGCCTTTTTCACGGCCGGCACCTATACGGGCAAGCCACTCAAAGACTATCCCGGCGAGGAAATGGACGTCACGACGACACCGCGCCTGCACTCCATCTCAACGATAGAAATGGTTTGTCGCCGGGCCAGCATACAAGGCAAAATCCGTTTTGACGAGCGCTTTGGCCTTGGCACTAAGTTCCTCACTTGTGGTGAGGAGGAAATTTGGCTTGAAAACGCTCTGCGCGCCAAACTCAATATGCGCTATTTCCCCATCCGCACCGTCGAAACGTCGACAATGCTCAAAAAGTCACTCATCTATGTCGACGCCGGCGTGCAACGTAGTCGCGGTGCCTACACCTATTATGTCGAAGGACGCAAGGCTTGGTGGATTTGTTTCCGCTTTGC
>JAHAWW010000129.1 GCA_018383375.1 Prevotellamassilia sp.
CGACGATTTTGACTTCGACCTCGATGAGGACTGACGCTGCGAAAACGGCCGGCGTGATGTGGCGTTTGTTGCAAGGATGAAGGGGCGTGCAGAGTTTTCCACGCCAAGTCTACATACCCCAACGCTTTGACTTTCATACTTTTGCACCCAATAAATGCAAGGTTGCCCGGTTCTGGGCGACCTTTTTTTATTGCGTATGGGCTGGGGATTGGGATGGCTTTTGCGCTCGTTTGCACTAACACTCGCTATGCGCAAGTTAGGCGGCACTCGGCAAAGCCCAAACAAAAAACAAGCTTTTTCTTTGGCCTTTGCGCTCGTTTGCACTAACTTTGACTCGTCAAAATCTGCACGATTTGATTTTACGTGAAAACACTATCCCTTAACAACCTTTTATCACCTTATGAAACTTAATCCGACTCACCTCGCACTCAAGAAACGTCTGCTCGTGATGCTCGCAAGCATTATGGTCTGCCTCGCACCTGCCATGGCACAAGTAGGGCCCGGCCATATCTATCACATTGTCAGCAAAATAACGGGAATGGCGTTGACCAATGACGACAGCGCAGCCAAAGGCGGCGCACTCTCACTGGCCATCATAGACAACACCTCTGAGGGCCAAGACTGGGTTCTCGTGCCCACCGACGAAGAGGGCGTTTATGTGGTGTTCAACACGCTCAGTCAACAAGCCATTGACTTTGCACTGGAAAGCGGTAGCACCACACCACTGCAATGGACCTTCGACGACACCAACGCCAACCAACGCATCCGTTTCGCCGCAGTGGATGAGGCAGCCGGAACCTATCGCCTGCTCTATGCCGACACCGACCTCAAGGCACTCAACGGCGCCGCCGACGGCACACTCACCGTGGGCAACGACGTCATCTCAGACGCCTCAATCTTCACCATTGTCGACACAGGCAAATCACCTAACCGACCGGTGAGGAACTGGTGCTACACCCTGACTCACAAAAATACAGGACTCGTGCTCTCCAACCGCGGCATTGCCGAAAACGATGCTTTGATATATGGCGATGCACCCGAGGCCGACAACACGGCACAAATCTGGCAGTTGATTGACTCCGAATGGGAAGGACAATACATTATATATAATAAAACCGGGCAAAAAGCCATCGACGCTGCTCTCGGCACCACCAAGACGCCGCTGCAATGGACACCGACCACAAAGAGCGTCAACCAAGCCTGTACGTTCCTGCCCGTGAGCGGCCTGGAAGACACCTACCGTCTGGCCTACAGCAAAGCCGGCACAACCTACTACCTGACCGTTTCTGCCGACGGCACTGTCAACAAAACAACGACCAACGATGCTGCGGCCTATTTCACGCTGACCTTCACCCCGACGCCTCCCGATCCGCCCAAGAACAACTGGGAAGACGAAACCTTCTTTGAAGAAAACAAAGAACCGGGACACGCCACCTATATGCCCTACCCCACCACAGAGCAGATGAAAGCCGACGCACGTTTCGACAAGCCTTGGCTTGACCCGC
>JAHAWW010000130.1 GCA_018383375.1 Prevotellamassilia sp.
TGGCTGGCGGGGTGAAGCACACAAGTGCGCGAGTCGGCCACGTGGGTGACAATGGCAATCATCTTCAGATGGTCCATAAAACGGATGGCCTCGTCGCGTGAGCCTTTCAGACCGAAGGCAATCACGCCGCAACCGCCATGAGGCAGGTATTTCTCGGCCAGAGCGTGGTATTTGTCGCCCTTCAGTCCGGCATAGCTCACCCAAGCCACCCTCGGGTGCTGCTCGAGATATTCAGCCACTGTCTGGGCATTCTTGCAATGTTGGGCCATACGCAGATGAAGCGTTTCGAGGCCGAGTCCCGTGAGGAAAGCATTCTGTGGGCTCGGCGTACTACCCAGGTCGCGCATCAGCTGGGCCGTGGCTTTGGTGATATAGGCCATTTCGCCAAACCGCTCGGCATAAGTCAGGCCGTGGTAGCTGTCGTCAGGCTGGCAGAGACCGGGGAACTTGTCGGCCTGAGCCTTCCAATCGAAACGGCCGCTGTCTACGATACATCCGCCCACTGCACAGGCGTGGCCGTCCATATATTTGGTGGTGGAATGCGTCACGATATCGGCACCCCATTCAAATGGGCGACAGTTGACGGGCGTGGCAAACGTATTGTCCACGATGAGCGGCACCCCGTGTTTGTGGCTCAAACGGGCAAAGCGCTCAATGTCGAAAACATGTCCGCCGGGGTTTGAAATCGTTTCGCCGAACACACATTTTGTGTTGGGGCGGAAAGCCTTTTCGACAACTTCGTCGGGCTGGTCGGGATCAATAAATGTGCAGTCGATGCCCATTTTCTTCATCGTCACCCCGAAGAGGTTGTAGGTGCCGCCATAGATCGACGACGAAGCGATGAAGTGGTCACCGGCCTCGCAGATGTTGAACACGGCATAGAATGTGGCTGCCTGTCCGCTTGAGGTCAAGATGGCTGCCACGCCGCCTTCGAGCGCTGCAATTTTTGCAGCCACGGCGTCGTTGGTGGGGTTTTGCAGACGCGTGTAGAAATAGCCGGAGTCTTCGAGGTCGAAGAGCCGTGCCATTTGTTCGCTGTTATCATACTTGAACGTGGTGGATTGATAGATGGGCAGCGCCCGTGGTTCGCCCTTCTTGGGCTGCCAGCCAGCCTGAACGCACAGCGTGGCGGTTTTCATTTTTCCCATATTGTGTATTGTTTGACCCATAGGTCTATTTTTCGTCAAAAGCAGGAAAGGTGGATTTTGTCACATCCCTATAAGTGCAAAGTTAGGCAGATTATTTCAGTATCAGCCATTTCAGGCCATTATTTTGATTTCTCGGGTGAATGATTGGAAGCGATTGGGAGCGAGCTTTTTTGTGCGGCCCTGCCAACTTGCAATGTAAAAGGCCGCCCTCAGACCCTTCGTCCCTTCATCTCTTCTTATCTTCCTCTCTTTGACGCTAAGTCCTAATAATCCTTAAATATATGAGCAAAAAAGCGGCAAGACGGGGCAAATGTCGTATTTTTGCTTGAATTTAGCGCGTATTGTGCGTCATAGGCAGGGGTGGTTTGTGGTTTGAAATAAAACCAATATAAAATGCTCCCCTGTCTGAAAGGTTATGGACATAGTCGCGCCGTACGCCCTATGATGGGGCTCACCTTTTTTTTGCTGCTTTAGTTAGAATATACATAAATGAAATCTACCGTTTCAAAATTTTTCACGGCCCTGCGCACTATGCTGCCGGTGACCATTTGCGTCACGCTCGTGCTGATTATGCTCGGCGGAGTGGTGGCGGCAGTGACTATGGCCGGACATTTCAGCCGAGGCATTAAAGAAAACTTCACAGTGGAGGTGTTGCTCGACGACAGCATCTCGCAGCGCGACCTCCAGGCGCTCAAGGCAAACCTCGAGAAGGCTCCTTTTGCCCGACGGGTGAACTATATCTCAAAAACGCAGGCCACCAACGAGCTTATGGCCGATTTGGGCGAAAACCCCGAAGAGCTATTGGGAAGCAGCCCCGTACCGGCCGAGCTGGAGGTCTTTCTTCACGCTCCCTACGCCTGTCGCGACAGCATCAACAAGCATATCGTCCCCGTCAAAGAGAAAAATAAACATGTGCGCGATGTGGTCTGCCCCATTGAACTCATCGACAGTGTAGACGCCTTCACACGGACGGCCAGCATCGTGGCTCTCGCCGTGGCTGCTCTGTTGGCTTTCATCTCTTTTGCGCTGATTGCCTCAACGGTGAGAGCCGGCGTACACAATCGCCGACACGCCATCCGGACGATGCGCCTCACAGGAGCCACCCACCGCTTCATACGCCGACCGTTTATGGCGCGTGCTTGGTGGACAGGATTGGTGGCTGCCATTATTGCCGGAGGCCTGTTGTGGTATGGACTGGACACGCTCTCGGGAATGAACGAAGGCAGTGATTTTGCCTTTGTCACATCCGACGTCGTGCTCTACACCCTACTCACCGTGGGCATAGCCGGACCAACACTGACGCTGTTTTGGACGTTTATCTCGGTGAGTCGTTGCCTGCGCATGAGCGACGACGAAATCTTTTTGAAATAATTGAAAATCGCAAATTTCATATGAAAACTATTTCCACACAAACGCCTCCCCCCCTACCTGCTGAGAAAGGGCAAAAGAAGGCTCAGTTTGCATTCACCCGCACCAACTTTATCTTGCTTGCCGTGGGTATGGCCATTGTCATCTTGGGCTTTATCCTGATGGCCGGTGGCGGCACGACGGAGGAGGGCTTCAATCCCGACATCTTCAGTGCCCGCCGCATCAAAGTGGCTCCCGTAGTTTGCCTTTTCGGTTACCTCTTTATGGTCTATGCCATACTTAAAAAGGCCAAAAGCCCCAAAGAAGACTAAAAGTTATTGAGCGGCCCTATAGCCCTAAAAGGGCTTACTTGACCGCTCACAATCTCTTTGCCACTTTGACTCTCAAAAAATATTCGAACCAATGGACTGGATACAAACCGTCATCATCGCCATCGTCGAGGGACTCACGGAATTTTTACCCGTTTCGTCTACCGGCCACATGATTATCACTCAAGGTGCCTTGGGCATGGAGAGCACAGACTTCTTGAAAGCTTTCACCGTCATCATACAGTTTGGTGCCATTCTCTCCGTAGTCTGCCTCTATTGGCGCAAGTTTTTCTATCCCGAAGAGGCTAAAAAGCCCGGACGTAGCTGGTGGGGCGCTGTGTGGCGTTTCTATTTGAAACTCATCATCGGCGTGGTGCCTGCCGTCGTGCTCGGGTTGGCCTTCAACGATTTTATTGAAGCCAATTTGGGCAATGTGATGCTCACAGCCGTGATGCTCATTGTGGGCGGTGTGTTTATGCTCTTTTGCGACCGTATTTTTTGCAGTGGCACAGACGAGACGCCTATCACTTATCGACGCTCGCTGGTGGTGGGTCTGTTTCAATGCATCTCTATGATACCCGGCGTTTCGCGCTCGATGGCCACCATCGTGGGCGGTATGTCGCAACGATTGAGCCGCCGCAAAGCCGCCGAGTTCTCGTTTTTCTTAGCTGTGCCCACAATGTTTGGTGCCACCTGCCTCGAACTTTACAAACTGCTCAGCGACCCAGCCAAGCGCGGCATTCTCACCGAGGGCGACGGACTTTTTCACCTCATCTTGGGCAGTGCCGTGGCTTTTGTTGTGGCATGTTTGGCCATCAAATTTTTCATTGGCTATATCTCACGCCACGGTTTTGCCGCCTTCGGTTGGTACCGCATCATCGTGGGATTGGCCATCATTATTCTCTCTCTCTGCGGCATCCCTCTCACCATGGCCGACTAAAGGCCTCGCCAACACCTCTTCAATAGCCTGTAATCTATGAACTTTCTTGCGGGACAGATATTGGCCTTCGACAAGCCTCTCGGCATGACCAGTTTCGGCCTCGTGGCCAAAGTGAGATGGCTGCTCACCCGACGTATGGACGGCCGACGCATCAAAGTGGGTCATGCCGGCACACTCGATCCTTTGGCCACCGGCGTATTGCTGATTTGCACCGGCAGAGCCACCAAGCAAATACCCCAACTCCAGTTGGGTGTCAAGGCCTATGAAGCTACACTCCGCCTGGGGGCTACCACACCAAGTTTTGACCTTGAGCACGACATCGACGCCACTTATCCCACGCAACACATCACGAGAGAAATGGTGGAGCAAGCGTTGAAGCGCTTCGAGGGAGACATCATGCAAGTGCCACCGGCCTTCTCTGCCTGTAAGACAGGAGGCAAACGAGCCTACGACATTGCCAGGAAAGGAGGCTCGCCAGAACTTCAGGCCAAACCACTACGCATCGACGAAATCACCCTCACCGATTGCCGCCTTGATTGTGCAGAGCCCGAGATTGACATACGTGTAGTCTGCTCAAAAGGCACCTATATCCGAGCCTTGGCCCGCGACATCGGTGAAGCTCTCGGCAGCGGCGCTCACCTCACGGCACTGAAACGAACGCGAGTGGGCGATTACAACATCGAAGCGTGCCAAACGCTTGATGACTTTGAGCTGTGGCTCAACACGATTGAGGTGGAAACCCAACTGCCCGAAAACTAAAATACTCGCAACGCCCTTCTTCCCCCAAAAGCAAACCAAAGGCACACAGATGCGTGCCCATATATAATAAAGGAGTCTATGAAACTGTCACAATTCAAGTTTAAACTTCCCGAAGAGAAAATCGCCAAGTATCCCGCTCCACACCGCGACGAGTGTCGAATGATGGTGCTCCACCGCACCACCGGCGAGATTGAGCACAAGATGTTTAAAGACGTGCTCGACTATTTTGATGAGCACGATGTCTTCGTGTTTAACGACACGAAGGTTTTCCCGGCCCGCCTTTATGGCAACAAAGAAAAGACTGGGGCAAGAATTGAGGTGTTCCTTTTGCGTGAACTCAACGAAGAACTCCGACTTTGGGACGTACTCGTAGACCCCGCACGTAAAATTCGTATTGGCAACAAGCTCTATTTCGGCGACGACAACGCCATCGTGGCAGAAGTCATCGACAATACCACCAGTCGAGGCCGCACACTGCGCTTCCTTTACGACGGTGACCACGAAGAGTTCAAAAACGCAGTCTATGCGCTCGGCGAAGCTCCCATTCCTCGTTTCATCGGTCGTGAGTCGGAACCTGAAGACCTCGAGCGTTTCCAGTGTATCTTTGCTAAACACGAAGGCGCTGTCACGGCACCTACTGCCGGACTCCACTTTTCTCGCGAACTGATGAAACGTATGGAAATCAAAGGCATCGACTTTGCTTTCATCACCCTGCACTGCGGCTTGGGCAATTTCCGCAACACCGACGTGGAAGATCTCACCAAGCACAAGATGGACTCCGAGCAGATGTTTGTGGAGAAAGACTGCTGCGACATTGTCAACAAAGCAAAAGACGAAGGCCGCAAGGTCGTGGCTGTGGGCACCACCGTTCAGCGTGCGCTTGAGGCCTGCGTCGGCACCAATGCCCGCATCAAAGAATATGAAGGGTGGATTAACAAGTTCATCTTCCCACCCTATCAGTTCACCGTGGCCGATGCTATGCTCTCCAACTTCCATCTGCCCTACTCCACCCTGCTTATGCTCACGGCTGCCTTTGGCGACTACGACTACACAATGCACGCCTATGATGTGGCCTTGAAAGAAGACTACCAGTTTGGTCCCTTCGGCGACGTGATGCTTATCGTAGACTGACAGATATGAAACTCTACGTCGCGCTCGGTGCCAACTTGGGACACCGCAAGCACAACATAACACAAGCCATTGAAGCACTCGCCCGGCGCATAGGTCCCTGCGGCGGGTGCTCTGCGCTTTATGAGACCAAGCCGCAAGGTTTCGCCTCCGAGCATCTTTTTCTCAATGCCGTGGCGGTATTTGAGACAAACCTCCCCACGGCCCAACTGCTCGACATCACGCAAGACATTGAGCGCTCACTTGGCCGAACGACCAAAAGCCACGACGGCCTACACACCGACCGCACCATCGACATCGACCTGCTCGTCTATGGCCGGCAAATCGTGCAAACCGACAGCCTCACCCTGCCTCATCCGCAAATGACCCGCCGACGCTTTGTCTTGGAACCCTTGGCAGAGATTGCGCCAGAATTGGTTCATCCCATACTTGGGCAGACCATGGCTGAGTGGCTGAACAGACTCAACCGGCTCGACATCGCCCGGCTTGACCACGCCGACTCTTGCACGCTCACGGCTATCAACCGCCTGCTGCCTCAACTGTCGGCCCACGCAGCCACATTGAATGAGACCGATCTTATGCGTCTCGCCCAATGTCCCACCACCACAGTCTTTCTCGGCCGTGACGAAGAAGGGGAAATTCAGGCCATGGCCACACTCTCACTTATGCTCATCCCCACCGGCGTGAAAGCATGGATTGAAGACGTCGTGGTGGACCAAAACTGCCGCGGTCGTGGCTATGCCAATAGTCTGTTGGGCCATCTCATCGCAGAAGCACGCCGAATGGGTGCCTCGTCGGTCAATCTCACCTCAAAGCCAGAACGCCTCGCAGCCAATCATCTCTATCAATCGCTCGGCTTCAAGCCTCGGCAGACCAATGTCTATCGCCTGCCGCTTTAATCACTTCATCACATCCATAGCCATATTCTCTCCCTATGGGCATTTTCATTCGAAAACCTCTCAGCCTGCTTCAGCGTGAAGCCGAAGCCACAGGTAGCAAGACGCTCAAACGTGTGCTTGGCCCTGTTGGGCTCATTGCCTTCGGCGTAGGTGTCATCATTGGAGCCGGACTCTTTTCCATCACCGGCACCGTGGCCGCCAACTATACCGGACCTGCCATCACCATTTCATTTGCCATTGCTGCCATCGGCTGTGCCTTTGCCGGTCTCTGCTATGCCGAATTTGCTTCAATGATACCCGTTTCGGGCAGTGCCTATACCTATTCCTACGCCACGATGGGCGAACTCATTGCTTGGATTATTGGCTGGGACCTCGTGTTGGAATATACCGTGGCCGCCATCACCGTGAGCATCTCTTGGAGCAGTTATATGGTGAAATTTCTGGCCGATGCCGGCATACACTTGCCCACAGCCCTCACCGCATGCCCCTCTGACGGAGGCATCATCAACGTGCCGGCGGCACTGATTGTGGTGGTGATGAGTCTCTTTCTCATTCGCGGCACACGCGAAAGCGCTTTGGTCAACAGCATCATCGTGGTGCTCAAGGTTGCTGTCATTTTGGGCTTTGTCTTTTTGGGTTGGCGATATATCAATGCCGACAACTACCACCCTTATCTGCCGGCCAATACCGGTGTGCTCGGCGAGTTTGGTTGGAGTGGCGTGTTGCGTGGCGCTGCCATTGTGTTTTTTGCCTTCTTGGGCTTTGACGCCGTCAGCACAGCAGCCCAAGAGACACGCAATCCACGTCGCAATATGCCGCTTGGCATACTGCTCTCTTTGCTCATCTGCACCATTCTCTATGTTGCCTTTGGCCATGTGATGACCGGCGTGGCTCACTACTCTGATTTTGCCGGTTCTGAGGGCATCGCCCCTGTGGCCATCGCCATCGACCATATGGGCGTGGCAGATGCTGCCGGACAAATCACTCCCGCCTACCCGTGGCTCTCCAAGGCCGTGGTGCTGGCCATTCTCATAGGCTATTGTTCGGTCATTCTGGTGTTGCTTATGGCCCAAAGCCGCATTTTTATGGCTATGAGCCACGACGGCCTGCTGCCGCCGGTCTTTTCCAAACTACACAGTCGTTTCCGCACGCCGATGTTCAACAATATCATCTGTATGGTGATTATCGCCACGTTGGCGGCCTTCGTTCCGGCCGGTCTGGCCGGCGAAATGACGAGCATCGGCACACTGCTGGCCTTCACACTGGTGTGTGGTGGCGTCCTCATCGTCAGACGCACCATGCCCCACCTGCCACGCACATTCCGCACTCCTTTCGTGCCCTTCGTGCCTTTGGCCGGCATCGTGACGTGTCTGAGCCTAATGATTTTCCTGCCGGCCGACACTTGGATACGTCTTGTCTTATGGATGCTCATCGGCCTCGATGTCTACATCCACTATGGCATACGCCACAGTGCGCTTGAGCACACCCCCAACCGGCGAGGCGCCACCATCATCAACCTGCTCGGCATTTGCCTCGGCTTGCTCAGCGTTGTCACCGGCTTTTGGCATCAGCAGACGGCCGGCTGGCAAACCGACAAGACGATGCTGCTCGTGGCCGTAATCTTTGGCTTGATACATGTGGTGTGGTATGTGCTGCGTATGTGGCATCATAGCGGCAAAATCACGCAACAAGTTTAATCTCTCCATAGTTTTTTATATCATGAAAAAGTGGCTGCTTCTCTTTGCTCTCTGCTCTTTTTCGGCTTCGATATTGGCTCAGAAGCCCATTCGTGTGGCTTGTGTGGGCAATAGTGTGACCTATGGCTACGGCATTGCCAATCGCGACCACAACAGTTATCCGGCCCAACTCTCCCGACTGCTGGGCTCAGACTACGATGTGCGCAATTTTGGTCGTAGCAGTGCCACGTTGCTCTCCAAAGGTCGGTTGCCCTACGTCAGTCTGCCGGAATACCGCGAGGCCGTCAAATTTCGCCCTGATATTGCCGTCATTCATCTCGGGCTCAACGACACCGACCCTTCGGCGTGGCCCAACTATGCCGACGAGTTCATCCCGGATTATCGTGCCCTCATCGACTCTTTTCGTGTGGCTAATCCCCAGTGCCAAATTGCCGTTTGCCTGCTCACCCCTATCTTTACGGGCCATCGCCGGTTTGACAGCAGCACCCGCGATTGGCACCGACTCGTGACTGCACGCATTAGCCAGATAGCCGAGACGGCCGACGTCGACCTCATCGACCTCTACACACCGCTACATTGCCATCCCGACCTTTTCCCCGACGCTCTCCACCCCGACAGTGCCGGTGCCGCCATTTTGGCCGAGACGGTGAGAGGATACGTCACGGGGAACTATGGCGGCCTCCGTCTGCCTGCCACGTTTAGCGACGGTATGGTCATTCAGCGCCATCGCCCCATCGACATTCACGGCATAGCCAACGCCGGCGACGAGGTGAACATCTCTTTAGGCAAAGTCCGGGCCAAAGCGACCACGACGACCGACGGCCGATGGCAGGCTACACTCCCTGAAATGCCTGCCGGAGGACCTTACACACTGACGGTCAAGACCAAGACCGAAAAAATTACACTGCAAGACATTTGGATTGGTGAAGTGTGGCTTTGCAGTGGTCAAAGCAATATGGCCTTCACACTGGCAGAATGCGCTACGGCTACTGAAGATATCGCGGCTGCCGACACGCTCACGCGCGTTCATTTATATCATCTCACCCCCATGGCCTCGCCGTCAAATCCGCAGTGGGATGCGGCCACACTCGACGCCGTGACACAACTTGGCTATATGCAAACCGCCCGTTGGGAAAAGGCCTCGGCTTCGACAGCCAAAGACTTCTCGGCCATTGGTTTCCATGTGGGCCGACTGCTTGCCGACAGTCTCGGCTGCCATGTGGGCATCATCTGCAATGCCGTGGGCGGTTCGCCGCTGGAAAGTTGGATTGACCGCACCACCCTCGAAACACATCTGCCGGCCATCTATCAGCGATGGACCGAGACGGACTATTCCATGGATTGGGTGCGCCAAAGGGCTAAAGAGCAGATGCGCCAAGCCACCTCTCCCCGTCAGCGCCATCCCTTTGAACCGTCATATCTCTACGAGGCTGCCATCAAACCTCTCGAAGGCTATCCCGTAGCCGGAGTGGTGTGGTATCAAGGCGAATCTAATGCCCACAATGCCGAACTGCACACTCGATTGTTCCATTATTTTTTGGAAAGTTGGCGAGCCACATGGGCAAAGCCCGACCTCCCCTTCTATACCATTCAACTCTCAAGCATTGGCAACCGTCCCACATGGCCTCATTTCCGCGACAGTCAACGCCGTTTGGCCGAAAACACACCGGGCGTCTTCCTCACGGTGAGCCACGACCTGGGCGACTCTCTCGATGTGCATCCCAAGCAAAAACGAGAGGTGGCTCAGCGCGTGACCAGTGCGATATTAAACCACACTTATGGCCGCACCGACATTAGTCCGTCCGGTCCGGCCTTCAAAGGCTTTGAGATAGAAGGGACTTCTCTGCGTCTCACATTCGACTATGCCTGGGGGCTTCATGCCGCCGATGGCGATTTGCGAGGCTTTGAGGTGGCCGGCGAGGACGGTTTTTGGCACACGGCCACAGCGGTCATTGACGGTTGCCAAATTCTCGTTTCTTCGGCAGAGGTGCCGCATCCCGTGGCTGTTCGTTATGGTTGGCAGCCCTTCACACGGGCCAATCTGGTCGGCCTCACTGGTCTGCCGGCTTCTACGTTCCGCAGTGAGCGCGGAGGGATATATTGAGTCTCTGCGCTCTCCTTGCACTAACTTTCACCTAACGGTGCAAGTTAGGCTACATTCGGCATAGCCAAAATGAAAAACTTGCGTCTTTCCTTTTGTCTCTGCACTCATTTGCACTAACTTTCGCCTTACGGCGCAAGTTAGGCTGCACTCGGCAAAGCCCAATAAAAAACAAGTTTTTTTTGGTCT
>JAHAWW010000131.1 GCA_018383375.1 Prevotellamassilia sp.
TAGTGCTTAAAGTCAAGATGACGGGCGAAGGCGAAACCGGTCTGATAGAGCGCTTTGTGCGTAGCGTCATCGGAATGGGCAAGAAATATGAACAAATGAGAGAAGAACGCCGGCAGCAATACTACGAGGACTATATGGCCGCCGACACCATAGCTTATCAGCCTGAACCCGTTTATTACGATGAAGATAGCGTTGCCGTCGAATAATTATGCCACAATCCATAAACCAGATTAGCCTCAGCCATCTCCTCCCCCAAGTGTTTCGGGGGATGGAGGCGGCCGAGCGCATACGGCAGTCGGACGTATGGCTTGAAGCCGACGTCACCCTCAGTCGAGGCTGCCGGCTATGTGTCCAAGCCGAATCGGGCAGTGGCAAATCGTCGCTGCTCAGTTTTATATATGGCAACAGGGCCGACTATGACGGCCAAATCTGCTTTGATGGTCAAGACATACGCCGCCTCGACACCGCAGCTTGGTGTGAGATACGACGCCGACACTTGGCTCTGCTTCCACAAGAAATGCGACTTTTCCCGGAACTCACCGTGATGCAGAACCTAAGGCTTAAAAACCAACTCACTCACCACAAAACCGAGGCTGAAATGGGCGCGCTCCTCGACCGTCTCGGCATAGCCGACAAGGCCAACGAACCCGTGGCCCGACTGAGCATCGGACAGCAACAGCGTGTGGCTATCGTCAGAGCCATTTGTCAACCTTTCGACTTCATCTTGCTCGACGAACCCGTGAGTCATCTCGACCGCAAAAACAACCTCATCGTGGCCGAGATTATCGCCGAAGAAGCCAATCGCACTGGTGCCGGCATCGTGACGACCTCTGTGGGTCACGGCCTGCTACTCGACGGCGCTCAAACCATTTGCTTATAAATAAAAGACTAAGAGAAATCCCTGTAAGGGCGTAACATAAAGCCGAGAGCAATCAAACTTGTTTGAATTGCCGAGGCGCGAAGGAGGAAGACGAAGTCAATTGTGCTGATATGTTACGACCCTTCAGCCCTTGCTTGGCCGCTAATAACTCTTTGACTCTCATAATTAAACCATGCAATACGATAAAACCGTCTGGCAACTCTTGCGCAAAAACATCTCGCGAGGCCAAATGTTGGGCTATGCCCTGGCCAATGTAGTGGGACTCTCGGTGGTGCTCATCGGTCTGCTCTTTTATGGCGACAGCCAAAACGACAACGCCACAGAAGACCGCTATTTCTCACAAGACTATGTCGTTTTGTCCAAGAAAGTGGAAGGCATTGGTTTCACCGCTCAGACTTTCACCGACGATGAAATTGCCCAACTCGAACACCAGCCTTGGGCAAAAAAAGTGGGTCGCTTCACCGCGTCACAGTTTGCCGCCAAAGGTTCGGTCATCATCGGCGGAAAGGAGTTGTCGACCTATCTCTTTGTGGAGTCGGTGCCCGACGAATTTTTCGACATCAAGCCCCGCGATTGGCACTTCCGTCCCGGTGATCGCCGTGTACCCGTGGTTTTGAGCAAAGACTATCTCACCCTCTATAACTACGGATTTGCCATTCCTCAAGGACTGCCCCAACTGAGCGAAGAGATAATCGGCAGTCTGCCACTCACCTTGCGACTGACGGGTGAAGACATGAAAGAAGAATATCTTGAGGCCACCATCGTGGGTTTTTCGTCACGTTTAGGCACCATTGCCGTGCCACAAAGCTTTATGGAATGGGCCAACGCCCACTATGCCAAAACCGAGCCCCAAGGCACTTCGCGCCTCATCGTCGAGACCAACCCGCTGGCCTCGTCGGATATGAGCGACTATCTGAAGACTCACAACATCGAGAGCAGTGCCGACACGAGCGACGCCGGAAACATCGCACGTTTTCTCGGTTTGGTTTCGGGAGTGGTGGGAGCCGGCGGCTTGACTATCTGTCTGTTGGCACTTTTCATCCTTGTGTTGAGCCTCTTTTTGCTTTTACAAAAAAGTCGCCACACCCTCAGAGGCCTGATGTTGCTGGGCTATCATCCTCGTGAGATTGGTCGCTATTATGCACTCATTGTCGTCGCCACCAACATCATCACCCTCATTCTGGCCCTATCGGCAGCCCTTTTGTGTCGGCCGTTCTGGGACCAAGGTCTTGTCGACATTGGTTTGGGTCAAGGTGCCGTTTGGCCCATGTTCACCTTCGCCTTTGTCTATATGGCTCTTGCCACCGCCTTCGACCTCTTCATTATCCGCCGCCGGCTTGACGAGATTTGGAAGAAGGGGTGAAGAAAGGTAAACAGAAGTACTACCTTGAAACATAAATCGAGGGGAGTCTTGGTCGTAAAGACCAGGCTCCCCTCGATTTGGAGTTGTTGTAGACGATAAATTCTATTCCCTCTTTATTGCCCCATCACAAAGGCCGGTGTTTGGCTGTGGTATTCGGGGGCATATTCACAAGCGGCACGACAGACGCCATAGGTGTAGCGGCCCGGACGGTCGATGACAAACTCTTCGGTGAAGGTATGTGTGCCCTTGGCCAAATGCTCAATATAAAACGAGGTGGAAGCATCACGCACTGCACGATAGCCCCAAACATGTCCCCAAGAGGCATAGCCTGAGAGGGCACGGCGTGGCTGGGCATTGGCACCACGAGAGGCAGTAATCGAAACAAAATCGTAGTCGCGCTCTGCTTCAAGTATCAACACCTGACGGAGACGCTCGCCGGCCTCAACACGCACGCCAGCGCTCAACACCTGCCAACGGTGGCCGTCCCAACGCTCATAGCGACAAGTGAGCTGCATGCCCGAAGCGGTGGGTTTTGCCTGAGATAATGGGAGGGTCTGACGGGCTGTGACGTGGGCGAATGAGAGACTGGAGGTGGACTTGTGGATGGTAAAACGGTCGGCCGTGGTGGAGGCATCGGCGTAGTGGTTGAATGTATAACCCAAAGTGGAGGGTGCTTCGGCCTCGGAGGGCGCATTGACGGCAAGGATATGCTGCCCACGGCTCAAGGTGTAGCGCAAAGGAGCGGAATGTGTCGCCAGACTATCGGCACCCTGCATCAAAGCATAGATGGCATCGCAGGCAGCACGTGGCTCTGCCCACATCTGAGTGCGACGTGACTGCACCAACCAACGCTGCATCTCTTTCACCACTCGGTCGTTGGCTCTGACATCGACAGCTGTCAAGGCATTGATGGCGGCACACTGAGTGGGCACACGATAACTCTCACGCGAGAGAGCGGCACGATGCGTGTCGAAATAGCTACCCATATCGGGCGAGGTGACCAAATGTTCGGTCAGACTGCGCGCTATGGTGGCTGCTTGTGCCGACTGTCCGGTCAATGCAAGTGCCTCGGCCAAGAGAGCTTGACCCTTCATTGAGAGCAACGAACGATGCTCCAGAGCCTGTTGGGCAAGCCAAGAGGCTGTGGCATTGAAACGTCGGTCAGCAATAGCGACAAGATGGAGATAGGCCACGTGATAATCATGAATGACGGGCGTCGTGAGGCGTTTCATCTCTTTCACTTCGTCAGATAGTTGTTTATCCAACCAAGTGCGTGCCTTGGTCAAAAGCCGACCGGCCTCGACGTCGCGTGCAAGAGTCGACAGACGCGACAGACGCGAAGCCACATCGAGAGTGACATTAAGACTGCCCGACATACCGGGATACCAACTCAACGAACCGTCGGTGTTTTGCAGTTTTTGCAAACGGGCCAAGGCTGAGGCACGATAGACGGCAACGGTGTGAGCGTCGAACAGGCGACTGATTTCGGCCAAACGCTCTTGCTCACTCTTGGCCTCGGCCATCCATGGTGTTTCGGCCAAGAGGGTCTGGCGCACCTCGGGATGACGCGACAACGCACTGAGAGCTGAACGGTCGGAAGCAGCTGAAAGATGAGAAAGCTCGGGATATTGACGTACCAACCAGGCAGCCATTGTGGCAGCATAATAGGCTGTGAGTGCTTCGGTAGCACCTTCGCCCGAAGGCACGGCCAAAGCCGGTAAGGCACCGACGGCCGCCCAAATGGGGGCAGAGGTGGTCTCAACAAGCAGTTGTCTGTCGGTGGCGGCAGAAGATTTGTTCCAAAGCGTGTCGATGCGCCAAGTGGTTGTGCCTACGGCATTGAGACTAAGCGACAACGTGCGATCTTCGACCACTCGGGCCGGCAACAAAGGCAACAGATGGCGCTCGCCATCACTAAACGTGGCCGTGTTTGCAGTGAGCGTGATTTCAACAAAAGAGGTTTCGCTCACAGCCTGCCACTCAAACTGTCCTTCAACGGTGCCTTCGGCTTCGACGGCAAAGGAACGATTTTTCTTGTAGAGCAGTTTGCCGCTCTCGCCATCGGTGATAGTGAGGCAGACTACGCCTTGATCGGCCGAAGTGAGCAGACTACGCAAGGTGTAGGGGATGACGAGGTGGTCTCCACTGCGGACAAAGCGCGGCATTGAGGGCTCAATCATCAGTTCGCGGCGTGCCACCAATGTCGTGTCAAGGCTACCGTAGGCCATATCTTTGGTATGAGCCAAAGCATTGAAACGCCAAGAGGTGAGACGCTCGGGTAATATGAAGTCTAAAGCTGCAAGACCGGTGCTGTCTGTGGTGAGGGTGGCGGCAAAATAGGCCGTCTCGGCAAAATTTGAGCGTGTTGCCATAGGGGGCTCTGATGGTGAAGCGGCTATGTCGGCATCGACTTCTTCTGCTTCGACAGTTTGCGCTTTCATTGCCATCGCATCGGTAGAAGTTTGTCGGCTATAAAGAGTCTTGTTGGCATAGAGGTCAGACTTTCCCGCTGCCCATACTCCTTTAGCGTAATAGCGGCGCGGCGTGGCATAGTTGGCCTCTTCAAGCCAACGGGTGAAAGAGAGTGGCGGAAGAGTGTGCCATTTCACATCAGCCACATAACTGAGCGAGAACCGGCCGTCAAAGGGTGTGGCCAACCAGCAAAAGGGCATGGGCCTGTTGAAAGACAGCGAAAAGTGCCACGGGCTTTCGGCCAAAGCGTCGAGAGAGGCATCATAGAGGCGAGCCAAAACAGAAGCGGCAGTGGGACGTCCGTCGGGATGAGCCACGCGCAGTTGCCACGTTTCGTGACTTCCCGGCGTCAAACGGTCGCGGAAAGTGTGCCAAGAGAGACGGAGTTGTTTTTGCGGCCTGGGCTTGGTCACAATGACTTGGTCGGAATGGATTTGACCGTTTCTGACCAAAGTGAAGACCACGCGCTCACCGTTTCCCATCTCCGGGCGATAGGCCAAGTTGAAGTGCAAAAGGGTGTCGGAAAGCGTGATGACTTGATGGCTCACACGTCCCCGACTGTCGAAGCGGTCAACAAAAAGTGTGGCTTCGCTTAAAGCGGTTCCCACAACGACAGAGGCACTATCGGCAGCGGCATTTGTATTTTGATTAAACCACCACACGGCTGCTTTGTCGGCCGGTCGGGTATCGGCGGTTGAGAAGAGGGTGAAATGACGACGAAGGGTATCGGCACCTTCCACAGTCAGGGTCAAATCATAACTTCCGGAAGGCAAGGCTACGAGCGCCACGGGCACAAACGGATGGCCTGTGACAATGGTGTCGGCCACAAGAGCACGGCCACCGGCACTGATAGTGAGCAGGGCTTTTGAAGAAATGACACTTCCGGTATTGGCCGTATGCGCCACGGTCACCTTGGGGAGTTGTTCTTTACACAGTGTTGAGGGCCAATCGACCGAGAGCCACGAGGGATGATGTGAAGCCCAGAGATGGTGGGTGGCTGTTTGCGTTTCGCCATTCGAGGCGGTGACATCGGCCGTGACAACAAACTGAAGGTGGCCGATGGTTTCGGTCGTTTGTGTCTGAGCGACGAGTCTGAGGGGGATGGCAAACCGGCCGAGGCTGTCGGTCGTGGCCGTGCCGGTGATGTCGGCATTTTCGGCAGATTTGTTACCTCGCCGCCAATAGCTTTGCTCTTTGACGCTATACACCACTTTGGCTCCAGCCACGGGCAATCCGGTATAGGTCTCGGCCACACCACAGAGTGTCACGTCTTGGCCCAACTCCGCACCCGCTTCGGGACCTTGAATGCTGACGGTGAACGTGGGGCGTTTGTATTCTTCCACGCTCACGCTCACGCTGCCCCCGGCATTGGTAGACAGGGTGAACCGCCCCGGCAATGTGATTTGTGGCAAAACCATACGTCCGCCAAAACTACCCCACTCGTCGCTGCGCAAGGTGGTGTCGGCCACATGCTCGCCACGCGCATCGGTGAGGGTAACGGTGAGTTGCAATCCCCCGATGGCGGACACATCGTCACCGCGCTGATTGTAGACAAAACCGCCAAAAAGCACCTCGTCACCGGGTCGGTAAATGCCGCGGTCGGTGAAGATATTGACACGGCGATAGGTCTGTGTGTCGCCGGCAGCATAGTGGCGACCTGAGGGATAGAGTGTGAACGACGGATAAAATTGGTCGGTGGCCGTCGAGGCAAAAAAGAAAGTTTGCGAATGGTTGGTCTGAGGCGCCGAGATGGTGATTTCGCCATCTTTGTCGGAGACGTAACGCCCCATTTGCCACTGCCTTCCATCTCCACGGCGATAGGCTGTGATGGCCGCATCATCAGCGAGGAGATTGCCGGTTTTGCGGTCTACGAGACACACTCGCGAGGGTTCGCCTTCGGCCGACAAAGTCAGGGGCATGATGCGAGAGACATAGACCAATTGCCCGTCGAGCGTTTGGCCATCGGCTTCAAGCACAGCATAATAGACACCCGGCTCGGTGAGGCAGAGGTCGAGGCTGTCGGTGGTGGTGACGTAAGCAGGGATACCCAGCTTTGCCGTCATCGTCACAGCGGCTTTTTTATCCTCACGTCGAGTCAATTTGGCCCATTTTTTCTCGTCGGCCAATCGTGGGTCGGCTGCCGTCAAGCCTTCAAGGCGATAAAAGCGCACTCGCCATTGCCCCACAGCCCGATGGCTGATGGCTGCCCGACAGGTATCGCCGGGATAGAGCGTGCGGCGGTCGAGCTTGAGAGAGAGGGTAGCACGTGTTTTTGAAGCAATATAATTGCGCAAAGCAGCTGCGCGCTTAGCCTTACCAAAACGTCTGAGTCCCTCTTCGGCCCATGCGATTTTAGTGCTGTCGATAGTTTTCAAGTCGTTTTCTTCTGCCACATAGTCAGAGGCCTCGGTCAGCGCGATGTAGATTTCCACTCCAATCTCCCCATCGCCGGCCTCTTTTGCCAACCGTTTCAAGGCTGCGATGTCGGTGCTTTGGTCAAACGATGTGGCTCGAGGTCCGGCCAGAGCGATGCTGTCGAGCGAGAGCAAAACCACAGCTTCGCGCCGACCCATTTGTCGATATACGGCAATGGCCCTGCCCACGATTTCGTTTTTTGTCTCTTGGCTCATACTGCCGACTTCAAGGGCCTCTTTCACCACCACACTGAGCATGTCGTGGCTGAAATAGCGGCTGTCGTTGCCTCGTTTCAGTAGCGGTAAGAAGTCTTGGCTTTTGGCTTGGGCCAGGTTTTTGGCCTGACTCATGGCTTCGAGTGAGAGACGTCGCACGGCGGCCACCGAAGCGGTGTCGTACCGTCCGGCATAGAGGTGAGCCATAGTGGCTGCAATGATGGCTTTGTGGAGCGGGTTTTGCTCTCTCTGCCTCACAGTCTCCAACCGAGCGAACGCAACCTTCGCACTGTCGGGAGATATTTCGTTTTGCAGTCTCACCTCAGTGAGCCAGGCTTTGAGCCTCCAGGGCATATTATTCTCGCTCTCAGCCTTTTGTCGAATTTTCCGCACACAGTTGAGCGCCGTTTTGGGCTGGTCGTTGGCCATAGCGCTCTCGGCCTTTTTCCATAGTTGATTGTAGTGCTGCGCCGTAGCTGAAACGCCCGAAAGCAGGCACAAGATGACAAACCATAGTTTTTTCATCATAATTGAGATAGGCAGATTAATGGATAGAATAGAATAGTTTAGTTATATCATAAGTATTGAGAAGAAGGGAAGAGAGGGGGCGGCCAAGGTCTACACGAATGTCAAAGAGGCAAAAAGCGAGCAAGTATTTTCACTGCTCTCCCATTGCAATTTTTCTCAAGCCGCTTAAATTGCCGAGCAATTCTTCGTCGTGGCTCACCATCACCACGGCACAGTCGGCTGATATTTCGTTCAACGTTTGAGTCAGCAGTTGCTTATAGTGGGCATCGAGGTGCGTGTCGGGTTCGTCGAGCACGAGCAGTTGGGGTTGTCCCACAATAGCTCTGGCCATCAGTGTGCGTTGCCATTGTCCGCCACTAAGCGAGTCTATTGGTCTGCTCTCGAAGTCAGTCAGTCCCCACCGTGCTATCACCTCGTCGGCTTTCAGCCGGTTTTCGGCCTTGAGTCGACCCAATCTCGACGAGCCGGGCGCGCCCATAAGTCCCGTCTCTACCACCTCTCTCACCGTTATGGGGAAAGCTCGGTCAATGCCACGCTTTTGCGGCAGATAGCCCACAGTCAGCTCCTCTGCCCTCTCCACCCTTCCTTTGCAGGGTTTCAACAATCCAGTGATGAGTCGCAGTAAAGTGGTTTTGCCGCCACCGTTAGGACCGGTGAGCACGATAAAATCGCCCCGTTTCACTTCGAGCGAAACGTCGGCAATGAGTGGCCTTCGGCCGTAGTCAAACCACACGTGAGTGAGTCTCACCAATGTCTGCGCGTCTACTGGCATAAAGCTTTGGCTATCTCGATAAATTGCTGTTTGGGGTTGTCCGAGAGCGGGTCAATCACCACCACCTTGGCCCCAATTTCTTTGGCGATGGGTGCCACGAGTTCCGGGTCGTATTCTTTTTCCACAAAAACTACCTTCACGCCCTCTTCCCTGCATTGCTTCACAAGTTTGGCCAGATAAGCGGCCGAAGGCTTTTTGCCGTCGTGCTCCACGGCGAGTTGTTTGAGGCCGTAGGCCCTGGCGAAATAACCCAAAGCCGGGTGATAGATCAAGAAGGTGCGACAAGCAGCCCCCTCGAGCTGTCGAGAGAGTTGAGCGTCGAGGCTGTCCATTTCGGTTTCAAATGCCTCCAAGGTCACTTTAAGCGTGTCGGCCTTGTGTTTGTCAATATGAGCCAACCCTCGGACAATCTCCTGGGCCATGAGCTTGAGCGAAGTGGGCGAAGTCCAGGCGTGTGGGTCGTCGCCGACAGCGTCTTTGAGCGGTGGCACAGTGGCCGAAGCATTGATTTGATAGAGATGTGGTACATTCTCAGTGATGCGTCGCAATGTGGTATTCTCAAATCCAAGCGTCCCCACTCTGATGTAGGCCAGACATTCGTCGAGCTGGGCTATTTGAGCCGGTGTGGGTTGATAAGTCTCAGGACTAACGCCGGCCGGTGTCATAGTTTCCACCTCATACATATCGCCGGCGAGCTGTTTGACGATATATTTCAAAGGTGCGATGCTCACACACACCGTAGGCTCTGCTGCCATACGGCGGTCGGACGCACAGCTACCACACAACAAGACGAGAGCCACCACGCCCATCGTCACTGCCACGATATGAGTTTTAATTTTCAGCATAAGTCTGTCGTTTAAGTGGTTATGATTAAGAGAATCAGAGTCGAAAAGCGGCTCGCAAGGCCTAAAGGGCCGCTAATAACTCTTCGACTTTTTGTCTCTTTGTCTTTTATCTCACGCCGAGGCCGTCATAAGCCAAGCCGAGATAATGATTTGATAACGCAGGTATTTGCCGAAGGCAATGGCGACGAAAGACCAGAGCGGATTGGTGCGCATAAAACCCATTGCCACCGTCACCACGCTGCCCAACAGGGGTATCCAAGCCAGCAATCCCGCCAGCGGGCCATATCGGGTCACATAGCGGCGGCCGCGGTCGAGTTTCTCCCGACTCACTTTGGCATATTTCACCATCCATTCTTCCCGGCCCAGGCGGCCCAGGCCATAGTTGATTGCACTGCCCAAGACATTGCCCACCGTGCCCCATACAAGCAGACTCACGGGGTCGGCTCCGGCCGAGAGCAGTGCCATCATCACCACTTCCGAACTGAACGGGAACACACTGCCTGCCAAGATGGCAGACACAAACATTCCCGCCGGTCCTGCTTCGGTGAGCCACGTGGTAAAGTCGCCCATCATAGCTCCAAGAGTTTAATCACCCCCGGCACGGCCAAAACGCCAATCGAAGCCCAAAACCACACCGTTCCCCATCGGCCCCGACTCAAAGTCAGATGATGAGCCACAAGTGGAGCAGCCTCGAGCGCCAAGAGCATGGTCCAAACCTTTTGGCCGCGC
>JAHAWW010000139.1 GCA_018383375.1 Prevotellamassilia sp.
GCGGCCAACTTCATCTCCTCGTTGATGGCACTTGCGGCCGTGTCGAGCGCACCACGGAAAATATAGGGGAAACCAATGACGTTGTTAATCTGATTGGGATAGTCCGTGCGGCCAGTACTCATCAACACGTCGGGACGGGCCTCTTTGGCATCTTCATAAGAAATCTCGGGCACGGGATTGGCCAAAGCAAAAATGATGGGGTTGTTGGCCATGGAGCGCACCATCTCCTTGGTGAGGACATTGCCCTTTGACAAACCTACAAAGACGTCGGCATCTTTCACGGCCTCCTGGAGCGTGTGGATGTCGCGGTCGGTGGCAAATTCACGTTTCTGCTCGGTGAGTCTCTCGCGGTCGCAGCGAATGACCCCTTTTGAGTCGAGCATCACGATGTTTTTGCGCTGTGCGCCAAACGAGCAATACAAGCGTGTGCAAGAGATGGCAGCTGCGCCTGCGCCGTTGACCACGATTTTGACGTCTTCGAGTTTCTTGCCTGCCACCTCAACGGCATTGATCAGACCGGCGGCCGAGATGATGGCCGTGCCGTGCTGGTCGTCGTGCATCACGGGGATATCAAGTTCGGCTTTGAGTCGTCGCTCTATCTCAAAACATTCGGGCGCCTTGATGTCTTCGAGGTTAATGCCGCCGAAAGTGGGAGCGATGGCTTTGACTGCCTCGATAAACTTGTCAGGGTCTTTTTCGTTGACCTCTATGTCGAAAGCGTCTACACCGGCATAAATTTTGAAAAGAAGGCTTTTACCCTCCATCACCGGTTTGCCGCTCATTGCGCCGATATCGCCGAGGCCGAGCACAGCCGTTCCATTGGAGATGACGGCCACGAGGTTACCTTTATTGGTATATTTATAGGCGTCTTGAGGATTGTTTTGGATTTCAAGACAAGGTTCGGCTACGCCCGGTGAATAGGCGAGTGAGAGATCGGTTTGGGTGCGGTAAGGTTTGGTAGGAACCACTTCAATCTTACCCGGTTTGCCCTGTGAGTGATAAAGCAGGGCCGCTTCTTTCGTAATTTTGACCATATTTGCTTTGTGTTGGTGTAATTTTCGTGACAAAGTTAGTGCAAGGCGAGCGGAATG
>JAHAWW010000140.1 GCA_018383375.1 Prevotellamassilia sp.
AAGATGATGCCGGAATAAGGACAGTTTTTCCTGGAATAAGGACAGAAAATGCTGTCCTTATCGACGTAACGCTTTGAAACACAAAAAAGAGGACGGCAAGCCGCTCTCTTCTTTATTCCTAAGTCAAGATACATCTTTTTTAGGCACAAGAAAAAGACAAAAAGAGAAGGGGGCGCGAGAGTAGGCACAAGTTTGGCGCGGTTCGGGTAAGCTAAGCAAAAAACAAATTTTTGGGGGTCTCAGCTCTCGCTTGCACTAACTTTCGCCTGACGGCGCAAGTTTGGCGGCACTCGGCAAGCCCAATAAAAACAAGTTTTGGGGGTCTTTGCTCTCGCTTGCACTAACTTTCGCCTGAACGGCGCAAGTTTGGCGGCACTCGGCAAAGCCCAACAAAAAACAAGTTTTTTTGGTCTTTGCTCTCGCTTGCACTAACTTTCGTCTGACGGCGCAAGTTAGGCGGCACTCGGCAAAGCCCAACAAAAAACAAGTTTTTTTTGGTCTTTGCTCTCGCTTGCACTAACTTTGCCCTGCAAAAAAACAATCACAAAGGCCTTTGACCCACAGACATCCTTTACACAAACACATAGCAACCCACGACTCGGACACTCGTCGCCCAAAGCGATGGGCCAATTGGTTGTGGACTGCCATCTGCTGGGCGCTCTTCACCATGTGCCAACCGGCAGAGGCCCAACAAGACCCCGCATTCTTGCACTATTGGCAGCTCGAGCCTCAATTCAATCCCGCAGCCGTCGGACGCTCACCAATGCTCAATATCAAAGCTGCCTATCAGACCCACGCCTCAGGATTTGAAGACGCCGGCGGCACAATGTATGCCGGAGCCGACATGGCCTTCCAACTGGGCAAAACACGACACGGACTGGGCGTGATGTTCCAAAAAGACGAAATCGGACTCTTCGCACACCAACACTTCTCGCTGGCCTATGCCTACCACTTCAAACTCTTCGGCGGCACACTGAGCATCGGCGGCGCAGCCGATATGCTCAACGAAAAAGTGGACGGCTCAAAAGCAGACCTCGGCGACGCCTCCGACCCTGCCTTTCCCTCATCGTCATTGAACGGTTCGAAATTCGACGCCTCGGCCGGATTATGGTATGCCCGCGGCACGTGGCACGTCGGACTCTCGGCACAACACCTCACCGCACCCACCGTGCTACTGGGCGAAAACAACGAAATCAAAATAAAATCGCTCTATAATTTTACGGCAGCATACAATATTCAAACACGAAACCCGTTATTTATAATAGCGCCGTCTACCCTCTTACGCTACGACGGCACCGAACTGCGCGCTGACATCACCGCCCGACTGCTCTACCAACGAGACAAAAAGAGACTCTACGGCGGCATCAACTACAGTCCGAGCCATAGCGTGGGCGCTTTCGTGGGAGGCTCCTTCCACGGCATAGACATCAGCTACTCCTACGACGCCAACACCGAAGGCATCGGATTGGAAAGCGGACAACACGAAGTGACCATTGGCTACAGCCTCGACCTTAACCTCGGCAAAAAAGGCAAAAACCTGCACAAAAGCGTGCGCTTCCTTTGACAGACACACACCGGCAGACTCGCTCTGCCAACCATATAACACAATCTTCACGATGATGACAAACAACACTCATACCACATCCCGACAGACCAGACGCCTGATGGGGATTTTGACATCGGCGATGACACTCGCCTGCGTGCTCACGGCCTGCGTGGGTGGAGGCAGAGCAATGATGAGCGGAGGCGAAGTGACCGGCTCGCGCTCGACGGCTTTCAACGAACCAACACCCTACGGTATGGTGGAAGTGAAACGCGGTTTCCTCAAAACGGGTATGGCCGACGGCGACTCGCTTTGGGGCATGCACTCTGCCACCAAAGAAATCTCTGTAGACGGCTTCTGGATGGACCAAACAGAGGTGACCAACTCCATGTACCGACAGTTTGTGGAATGGGTGAGAGACAGCATCATCCGTGAGCGACTTGCCGACCCACAATACGGAGGCGACGAAACCTATAAAATCACCGAAGACAAATACGGAGAACCCGTGACGCCACACCTTAACTGGGCCAAACCCATTCCCTGGCGCAAACCCGATGAGGAGCAAGAACGGGCCATCAAGAGCGTCTACCGAACCCACCCCATCGACGGCACGGTGATGCTCGACGCTAAGCAGATGACCTACCGCTATGAAATCTTCGACTACGAAAAAGCCGCCCTGCGCAAATACCGCCTCGACCCGCGAGAACGCAGCCTCAACACCGACCATCCCGCAGACCCCGACGAAGTGGTCATGATTTCAAAAGATACAGCCTACATCGACGATGCCGGCAACATCGTCAGAGAGACAATCGAACGCCCGCTATCGTCGCTCTACGACTTTCTCAACACTTACATCGTCAATGTCTATCCCGACACCACTTGCTGGGTCAACGACTTCACCAATGCCAGCAACGAGACTTATATGAAACTCTATTTCTCGTCGCCGACCTACAACGACTACCCCGTAGTGGGCGTGACGTGGGAGCAGGCCGAAGCATTCTGTGCCTGGCGAACCAGCTACCTCTTGAGAGGGCTCGGACCTCAAGCACGGTATATTCAGCGCTATCGCCTGCCGACAGAGATTGAGTGGGAATATGCCGCACGCGGCAAAGAGGGAAACCCCTTCCCCTGGCAAGGCAACGAGGGCAAAAACGAGAAGGGATGCTTCTTTGCCAACTTCAAGCCCGACAAGGGCAACTATACCGAAGACGGCAATCTCATCACGTCGAAAACAGGCATCTATGGCGCCAACAGCAACGGCCTTTATGATATGGCCGGCAACGTGGCCGAATGGACCAGTACTGTCTTCACCGAAAGCGGCGTGGACGCCATGGCCGACCTCAACCCTCAACTTAAATACAACGCCGCACAAGAAGATCCCTACGTGCTCAAACGCAAAAGTGTGAGAGGAGGCTCGTGGAAAGACCCCATATCTATGGTGCGCTCAGCTTGGCGCTCATGGGAATACCAAAACCAGCCACGCTCTTATATCGGCTTCCGCTGCGTACGCTCCAAAGCAACCACCACAAGCAGCAATGCTAAAAAATAACCTCGAGCCATAAGTGACCACACGGCCTTATGGCCCAACCCCCAACCAAGCAACCCTACGTCATGCCAAAGATTAATTTCGTTGTTCGACTGCAACACTGGATGGACAGTGTGCCGGGTCAGACCTTCTTGAACTACGCCTATAGCTGGGGCGCCGCCATCGTTATCTTGGGTGCCCTCTTCAAACTCACTCACCTGCCAGGTGGCAACCTTATGCTCTTTCTCGGTATGGGCACCGAGGTGGTCGTGTTTTTCCTCTCTGCCTTCGACCGTCCCTTCGACAAGAACGAAGTGGGACGCGAATTGGCACAAGACTATGAGACCGACGACGAAATCGCCAAGCGCCTAGGCTTGAGCGACGACGATGAAACAACCGACGAAGACGACCCAGAATTGGTGGGCGATGAAGACACCACCGAGACTGACGGCACGACCTCACAGCCGGCACCGGCCGCGACCGTCGGTGGCCAAGCCATTATCTTTGCCGGCGGCATGGGACAACCTTCCGGCCAATCCCCAACACCCGAGCTTGCAGCACCCGCCGAGGCTGCCGCAGCGG
>JAHAWW010000141.1 GCA_018383375.1 Prevotellamassilia sp.
GATTGCAGCCGCCGCCCCCCAATCTCCCTTTCTATTTCTATCACATTCCGGCGTTCAACGGCGCCTTCTTGCCAATGGTGGATTTCCTTAAAGCCGTGGACGGACGCATCCCCAATTTCGCCGGCATCAAATACACCTTCGAAAGCATCTATGAATACAACCAGTGTCGGCTCTACAAAAACGGCAAATATGATATGCTGCACGGACAAGATGAGACCATCCTGCCCTCACTCGCCATGGGCGGCGCACAAGGTGGCATCGGAGGCACAACCAACTACAACGGCCGCTGCCTGACCGGCATCATCGACGCCTGGAAAAGCGGCGACCTCGACAAGGCCCGCGAACTGCAAAACTTCGCACAAGACGTCATCAACGTTATCTGCCACTACCGAGGCAACATCGTGGGCGGCAAACGCATCATGAAACTCATCGGTCTCGACCTCGGCAAAAACCGTACGCCGTTCCGCAATATGACCGACGAAGAAGAGGCTGCCATGAAAGCCGAACTCGAAGCCATCGACTTCTTCAATAAATGCAACGTCTTCTGAAACCGAGGGGTAAACAACCGATATGACTACGCAAAACTATCTCAACTATTGGGCCGACCTTTACAAGACCGACCTGACAGAAGACATTATGCCCTTCTGGCTCAAAAATGGTCTCGACCGCGTCAACGGCGGCGTCTACACATGCCTCGACCGCAACGGCAGCCTGATGGATACCACAAAGTCGGTCTGGTTTCAAGGCCGCTTTGCCTTCATCTGTGCCTACGCCTACAACACCGTAGCGCAACGTCCCGAATGGCTCGAAGCCGCACGCCTCACCCTTGATTTCATCGAACGCCATTGCTTCGATGCTGACGGACGCATGTATTTCGAAGTGATGGCCGACGGCACACCATTGCGCAAACGCCGCTACATCTTCAGCGAAAGCTTTGCCGCCATCGCCATGGCCGAATACGCCAGAGCCACAGGCGACAAAAGCTATGCTGAGAAAGCATTAGCCTTGTTCAAGTCTATGCGCCGTTTCCTCAACACGCCGGGACTGCTCGAGCCGAAATATCTCCCCACACTACAAGCCCAAGGCCACTCCATCACCATGATAATGATTAACGTGGCCTCACGCATCAAGATGGTGGCCGAAGACGCTGAGCTCGACACGCAAATCACGGAGTCGGTAGCTGCCATAGAGCAATACTTCATTCACCCCGAGTTCAAAGCCCTGCTCGAGATGGTGGGACCGCAAGGCGAATTTATCGACACTTGCAACGGCCGCGTCATCAATCCTGGGCACTGCATTGAGACCTCTTGGTTCCTGCTTGATGTGGCCGAGGCACGACACGACAATCACCTGCGACAATTGGCGTTGCAAATTCTTGACTGGTCGTGGGATTGGGGCTGGGACAAAGAGTTCGGCGGCATCATCAACTTCCGCGACTGCCGCAACCTGCCGAGTCAGGACTACTCCCAAGACATGAAGTTCTGGTGGCCGCAAACCGAGGCCATTATAGCCAATCTCTATGCCTATAAGTTGACGGGCGACGAGAAGTATCTCCAGCGCCACCGCCAGATAAGCGAATGGACCTATGCCCATTTCCCCGATCGCCAATACGGGGAATGGTTCGGCTATCTGCATCGCGACGGTTCGGTGGCTCAACCTGCCAAAGGCAATATCTTTAAGGGACCGTTCCACATCCCTCGCATGATGATTAAATGTATTGAACTCTGCAAAGACTGACCACTCAAGCCATTCCAACCATGAAAAACAAATCATTCTATCCTTGGGTAGTTGTGGCTCTGCTATGGGGCGTAGCCTTGCTCAACTATATGGACCGCCAGATGCTTAGCACGATGCGCGACGCCATGCAGATGGACATCACAGAGTTGCAAGAAGGCAAATATTTCGGCTATTTAATGGCCATTTTCTTATGGATATACGGTCTGATGAGCCCGATTTCGGGTTTCATCGCCGACCGTCTCAACCGCAAATGGCTCATCGTGGGTAGCCTCTTTGTCTGGTCGTCGGTGACATACTTGATGGGCGTGGCCACAACTTTCACACAAGTCTTTTGGCTGCGTGCACTCATGGGCGTGAGTGAGGCACTCTATTTGCCGGCCGGTTTAGCACTCATCGCCGACTATCACGAGGGGCGCTCTCGCTCTTTGGCCGTCGGCTTGCACATGACCGGCCTCTACACGGGCCAAGCCATAGGCGGTTTTGGTGCCACCGTGGCAGCCGCCTCTTCGTGGCACACCACCTTCCATTGGTTTGGCATTATCGGCATCGCTTATGCGGTCGTGCTGATGATATTCCTCCGCGACATTCGCCGCAGTCCTGAGCTCCTTAAGTCTAATCCGACCGACACGCCGCGCCAAGGCAATGTCTTCAAGGCCTTAGTGAAGAACGGCGCCTTTTGGGTCATTCTGCTCTATTTCGCCGCCTCGAGTCTGCCGGGTTGGGCCACGAAAAACTGGCTCCCCACCCTGTTTGCCAGCAACCTTGATATGGGTATGGACAAAGCCGGTCCGTTGGCCACAATCACCATTGCCGTGTCTTCGTTCCTCGGCGTACTAATTGGTGGAACGCTCTCCGACCGTTGGGTGCGCCGCAATCTGCGTGGCCGCGTCTATACGAGTGCCATCGGTCTGGGACTCACCATTCCCTCGCTCTATTTGCTGGGCTTCGGCCATACGGTTGTGGCCTTAGCCGGTGCGGGAATGATTTTCGGCATAGGCTTCGGTATGTTCGACACCAACAACATGCCCATTCTTTGCCAGTTCGTGTCGGCCCGCCACCGCGCCACAGCCTATGGTGTCATGAATATGGTGGGCGTTTTCGCCGGTGCGGCCATCACCAACGTGCTGGGCTCTTGGAGCGACAATAACAACTTGGGACTCGGTTTTGCCATGCTCTCGGTGGTAATCGCCTTGGTAGTCGTGGCGCAATTGGTCTTCCTGAGACCAAAAACCGACAATATGGTCTGAGCATAATGGGACGACCCGCCTAATTTTTTCCAAAACATAATCTCCCTATGATACTTACCACACTGACAGACTGCGAGCGCTACGAAAGCCTTCATCCGCTTTTCAAGACACTCTTTGACTATCTCAAAAGTCACGACCTGCAGCAGATGCCTCTGGGACGCATTGACATCCTTGGCGACGACTTGTTTATCAATAATTCAGAGCCTGAATGCATAAAGGCCGAAGACCAAGTGCTGGAAGTGCATCGCCGCTACATAGATGTGCACCTTCTGCTGACTGGTGAGGAGACTGTGGGATGGCTACCCTTGGCCGACTGCAAGGCTGAACATAAGCCTTACGACGCCGATAGCGACTACGGTCTATATGCCGACCGGCCGTCCACCTATTTCACGCTTAGGCCGGGCATGATGCTGCTGGTTTGGCCTGAAGACCCGCACGCGCCGATTATCGGCCAAGGCAAAATTCGCAAGGCCATCGCCAAAGTCAAAGTATCGTAAACCAGCGGCCACCGTTTCGCGCCTCGACAGCCTTGCGGTTGGTTATTACAAAAAGCCATCCCCGTCTTCCGGCACTTATGCCGCTCGTACGGGGATGGCTTTTTCTGGTTGCATATAAGCCTATCGGGACGTCAACTAATGAGAATGAGCAGCCAAAATCTTACGGCAATAGATAAAGAAAAGCAGGGCGGCCGTGTAGAGACCACAAGAGAAGGCCAAGAATATCCCCACCTCGCCCCAGCCACAAACAAAGCCGAACACATAACCCATAGGAATGTTGACAATGATATAACTGATAAAGGCCACGCGCATCATCGTCACCACCTGCTTCATTGCACGCAAGACGTTGGCCAGGCAAATCTGCATGGCATCGGCGAATTGATAGACCATCAAAGGGGCAATGAGCGTCATACATACGCCAGCCACCTCGGCATCGGTGGTGAATAGCGCAATAAGCGGCTGGGCAAACACCAACATTAGCATCGAAGAAATCACCGCCATGATACCGAGCAAGTGAACGCCGGCGCGTGTGGCCAGTCTCACTTGTGCCCAATCATTGGTGCCGACAAAGGTGGCCACCCTTATACTCACTCCGGCTCCAAAACTATAATAGAACAAGAAGCCCAAAGTGCCGACGGTCACCATCACTTGATAGCCGGCAAGACTCGCGGCTCCCAGCCATCCGGCCATAATGGCGCTACAGGTGAAAGACCCCGACTCCATGCCCATCTGCATAGCCACCGGGAGCGAAAGCTTATTGACGTCGGCCACCGCCTTGCGTGAGAGCCGTGCAGCCTTCCAGCCCAGCCGATAAGGGGCATAGCGTCGACGACGTGCCACCACGACCAGCAGAGCCACGGCCATATAAATGCGTGAAAGCAGCGTGGCCAGTCCGGCGCCGTCGAGGCCCATCTCGGGAAAGACGCCGACGCCGTAAATCAGCAGAGCGTTGCCCACGACATTAATGACATTACCCGTGAGCAATATCCACATTCCCGTGGCGGTGTCGGTGGTGCCGTCGGTGAATTGTCGCGTGACGTTGAAGAGCATGACAAAAGGCACCGAGACAAGGATATACAAATAATAATGGCGCACGAGCGAAAGTATTTCTACGGGCTGGCCCATGCGGTCTGTGAAGAAAAACAGTGTGCCCATCACTGCCGTGAGTAGCAATCCCCAGAGTGTATTGGCGATTAAGGCTTGCTTGAAGATGCCGCCGGCCTCGGCCAGGTCTTTACGTCCGAACGCTGCGCCAATGAGCGGTGTGAGGCCGCAGCTATAGCCAATCAACAAAAAGTTGACGAGCATAAACAGGTTGTTGACAAACGAAGCGGCAGCGAGCGCGTCGGTGGCATATCGCCCCACCATCATCGTGTCGGCAAATCCCATCACGATGACGCCTATCTGCCCGATGGCAATGGGCAGTCCCAAGCGCAGAGTGGCCCAATAGTGTGGGCGTAGTTGGTGCATTGGTGCTATCTGTATCTGAGGCAAAAAGAAGCCGCATAGCCCTAAGCTCAAGCTATGCGACCACAATGTTTGAAAGTTTTTTCACGATGTGGTTTCGGCTCAATGGCCGGTGCGCAGGCGGAAGGTTTTGGCCGTCACTTTTTTCTTTTTCTCACCAAAAGCCACGTTGAAGACCACCTGGTCTTCTTTCCACTTGGCCGGTGCAATGACTTCAACTTTATAGCGGAAGCCTTGTCCGGAGGGCAGTTCGCTGAAGATGGCCGTGGGCGAGATGATGACTTTTTTGCTGGTGCAAGTCACGTTGGGCGCGATGTTATAGAGTGTGCGGTCGCCGCGGTTGTAAATGTCCATCACGATGGTGGCGTGCTCGTGGCAGTCGAGTCTTTGGTTGCCGTTGGCGTCTTGAAAGTGCAGGTTGGTCACTTCGAGATAATCCCATGCCGTATTTGCCGGGGCGTAACTTTCGATTGGTGGCCTTTGGCTGTATGACATTTCGTCGTAGGCATAGTCGTTGGTTGATTTCCGTTCAGAACGGTCGGCCGTGGCTGCAGCTCCGATGACACCACCGGCCACCATGCCAACGGCAGTGCCAATTTCATGTCCGCGCCATCCTCCTGCGATGCCTCCGATGCTCGACCCCAGCATACCGCCGAGGTAAGAGCCGGTTACGGTACCGCCATATTGTTGATACGAGCAACTGCCCAACAACAAGACCGTCAGGGCAAGAACGATGGTCTTTTTCATAATGGGTTTATTTTACTTGAATGACGAGATAGCGGCTGACGCTCCAGAAGGTATCGGGGTCGGTGATGCGCAAGACATACATATCCTGTGCGTCTTTTTCAAGTGAGTATGAACTGGCCGGGTGACTGGTGAGAAGCTCTGCTTTTTTTGAATAGAGTGGAATTTTCTTGGTCACACGGATGTCCAATTGAGTGAAATAATCCTTATTGAAATTGGATGAGCGCAAGACGTCTCCATTTTGCAGGATGTTTTGGTCGCGCAGTTCTTTTTTGGTGCCGAAGACATACCAAGCGGTGTGAATTTTTTGGTCTTGTGCCTCGACGGTGCGTGCTTTTTCTTGATTTTGGTGTGTGAGGTCCTCTACGTTGTTGTTGAGTTGGTCGATTTGCTCGTCTTGTGCTGCGATTTTGATATCCTTTTCGGCAAGTTGTTGGCGCAGGTTTTCGATTTCTGCAGCCTTGTTTTCGAGTTGATGGTTAAACTCTTCGACCATGGCCTCATAGGCAGCTTTAGCCTCTTTGTTAGTCTTGCTGGCGTTGCGCAGTTGTTGTTGCAGTTCGGCTATAAGCTTTTTATTGGTGCGCATGGCATTCTGAATGAACCTCATATTTTCGAGGATGACCTGCTGGTCAGAGCCTTCGTTCTGCTCCAAGGTGACGCGTCCTTCGGCCTCATTGATTTGTCTGAAGCCTTCGCGTATTTGCTGGATGGTTGCGGCGAGATCTTTCGACTCTGTATTGCTCTGTTGAATCACGCGCTGCAGAGAGTCAATCTTATGCTGGGATGGGTCTTCAGCGTTTTCTTTTTCTCTTTTTGTTTGGCAACCGCCAAGCACGAGTGCTGCGGCTATGGCTACGATAGTTATTTTTTTCATGGTGAAATATGAATAGGAAGACGAGTGAGGTTGTCGGGTGATGGTTCAAGCGTTGTCTTCTCGCTCTTGTCGGCGCTGTTTGCGCGCGGCTTGTTTGGGCGTGTCGGCTCCTTCGACGACAATGACGAACTCGCCTCTTGGGGCATTGTCGGTGAAGTGTGCCACGGCTTCGGCCATAGTACCGTTGACGCCTTGCTCGTGGAGTTTGGAGATTTCGCGGCGCACCGAGATATGTCGGTCGGGGCCGAAGGTGTCGACAAATTGGGTGAGTGTTTTGAGCAGGCGGTGGGGCGACTCATAGAATATCATGGTGCGCGTTTCGCCTTTGAGCTCTTCGAGTCGTGTGGCGCGTCCTTTTTTCTGAGGCAGGAAGCCTTCGAAGGTGAAGCGTTCGCAGGGTATGCCCGAGGCGGCTATGGCCGGCACGAAGGCGGTGGCGCCCGGCAGGCACTGCACCTCTACGCCTCTGGCCACGCAGGCACGAACGAGCATAAAGCCTGGGTCGGAAATGCAGGGTGTGCCGGCATCGGTGACCAGCGCCATCACTTCTCCGGCAGCCATACGGGCGGCAAAAGCCTCAGCCGTTTGGTGCTCATTGAATTTGTGGTGAGCGCAGAGTTTGTTTTTGATGTCATAGTGTGCCAGCAAGAGTCCCGAAGTCCGCGTGTCTTCGGCCAAAATCAAGTCGGCTTCTTTGAGCACCTTGAGGGCGCGCAGGGTGATGTCGTCAAGATTTCCTACGGGAGTGGGCACCAAATAAAGCATTCCCATAGTGCAAAAATATGGAATTATAAGTGGCAATACAAACAAAACGGGTGTTTTTATTGACTTGTGTGGTGCAATATTTTGCTCTTTTCACATGATGGGCTACCTTTGCCTTGTTTTGTCAGCAACTCTTTCACAAAAATTGAAAACAATAACATTTGACCGTTTCGCCCGGCTGCTCATTGTCGTAGCGTCGCTTGTTTGCGTCTATTGGGTGTTCAACTATTTGAGTTTCGTGCTCATTCCTTTTATGGTGGCTGTGGTGGCTGCCTATCTGCTCATGCCGGTCTGCGATTTTCTGCAACACACCTGCCGGCTACGTTTCCGCTGGCTCTGTGCCGTGCTGACCATTGTCCTGGCTCTGGCCGTGTTGGCCGGTCTGCTTTGGCTGTGCATCCCGCCTATGGTGAGTGAGATGGCCAACCTCAAGCAGGTGGTCATACACTATTTCAAGGGCGACGCTGCAGATGCCAGCATCCCCGAGATGGTGAGAGATTTTTTTGAGGCCAATTTAGACAAGAAAGAGATTGAGACGTTCATGCAGTCGGGTGAGTTTACGGATATGCTGAAAGCCATGCTGCCCGGCGTTTGGGGCATTGTGTCGTCGGCAGCAACCTTGTTGATTAACATCATCTCGTCGCTCATCGCCCTGCTCTATTTGTTTTTTCTGTTGCTCGACTTTGAGCACTACACGCAGACTTGGCACGAACTGGTGCCACGGCGGTGGCGACCGGCTGCGTCGCAACTGCTTCACGACGTGGCCTATTATATGTGTGGCTACTTCCGCGGCCAGTTTATCATCGCCTTGAGCAATTGCGTGATGTTCACCATCGGTCTGCTTCTCGTGGGTTTCCCCATGCCTGTGGCCTTGGGTTGTTTCATTGGCATCATTAGTTTTGTGCCCTATCTGCAAGTGTTGGGCATTGTTCCCGGTGCCTTGCTGGCCATGCTCCGCGCCGCCGAAACCGGTGACAACTTTTGGTTGCTCATGGCTAGCTTGCTGGCGGTCTACATTGTGGTGCAGGTCATTCAAGACACGGTCATCACGCCACATGTGATGGGCCAAATCATGGGGCTGTCGCCGGCAGTCATTCTGTTGACGCTTTCAATTGGTGCCGCCGTGGGAGGGATTGGCGGCCTCATCATGGCTCTGCCCGTGGCCACGATTGCTTTGAAATATTACAAAGCCTACATTTCGCGCACATCGGCACAAGGGACTTCAGACTGAGCAGACCGGCCGACGATAAAGGTGCGAAAGTTTCGTTTTTCTGAAAAAATGATTAACTTTGCAGCCGATTGAAACGCAATCGACCCATTGGAGAGGTGCTCGAGTGGTTGAAGAGGCACGCCTGGAAAGCGTGTAGCCGGCAAAACCGGCTCGCAGGTTCGAATCCTGTTCTCTCCGCTTTTTTTGTGCAAAACTTTGTTTGAAACGGCTGGCGAATTACAGAAACGCCGGTCGTTTCTGTCTTTTTTCGGAAGGCACAAATCACATATCTTTGTGGCAGGAAGGAAGAAAAAGAGGCCGTCTGGCCTCTTTTTTTGTTGTCGTAGACTCTACGGGCATAAGGACTGGTTTTACGGGCCTTATGGCAGAAAATTCTGTCCTTATGACAGGACCGGCGGGGAGCGAAACAATGAACAACAAGCCGCCGGAAGCAACAGTTTGGGCCCTTGGGCAGCGTTTTGGGGCGGCTACAAAGCGCAACGAAAAATATTTTTCAAAAAATCTGCAGAAAGATTGTCACGTTCACTCCCTTTTTTGAACAAACACAAAAGGCTGCAAAGCAAAAACGAGCGGCGCCGAAGCCGGTGTCGGCGGTATTTAGTATCTTAGCCCCAACTTTTATCAGCGGTGTGTCATAATAGCCAATCTGCTGCGTTGCTATCGGATTTGGGCTTGGCCATGTACTTCAGTACACTCCCTGCGCCCTCATCCTTTGGCGCCTTGCATCTTAGCCATTCTGACGCACCTGCAAGGCTGTATCCAAAATGTGTATTTTGACACACCCTCCTTGTATTTGCCCCTATGACACATCTGCTTCGCACACTCTCTCTGTCGCTCGGTCTGTCGGCCGGCTGGCTTTTTGCTCTCGGGCTCTCGGCCCAAACCGACATCGTCTCTCTCGCACCCCACCCCGACCCGAAAGGTGTCTCGGCACCATTTGCCGGCCACACGCCGCAAGGATTGCTCGTGGCCGGAGGTTGCAATTTTCCCGATGTGCCGGCGGCCGAGGGCGGAAAAAAGGTGTTTTATGACAAGGTCTATCGACTGAGCCTCAACGCCCAACTGCCCGAAGCCTCGGCGTGGGACACTTTGCCGTCGCTGCCCGACAGCCTGGCCTACGGCGCCATGGCCACGACGGCGCAAGGGCTCGTGTGTGTGGGGGGCCGCACGCCGAGGGGAATGAGCTGCGCGACATTTCTCATCAACGCCCACGGCCTCGTCGACCGTCTGCCACCGCTGCCAGTGAAAATGGCCGAGGGGTGTGCGGTGGCTTTGGGCGACGACGTCTACGTGTGTGGCGGCGAGCAAGATGGAGGGCAGTGTGGTCTATACCGCCTCCGCACCAACGCTTCGACGGGTTGGGAACGGCTGAAAGACTATCCCGGCACGCCGCGCCTGCAGCCTGTCTTGGCGACCGACGGCAGGGCCTTGTATCTAATGGGCGGATTTTATTTCGACAAAGACAAACAGCGCTGCATATTGCCCGAAGACATTTTGGTCTATCATCCCGACACCGACAAGTGGCGCCGCCAAGGCCGCCTGCCCAAACGCCCAGACTGCCGGCGGCGGGGACTGGTGGGCGCAACGGCTGTGAGTGTGGGAGAGACCATCTATGTGGCCGGCGGCGTCAATCCCGACCTGTTTGGTCAAGCCGTCGAGGGACACGCGCCGGCCGACTATCTGCGGCAGGACCCTCAGTGGTATGGTTTCAACGACGGACTGTGGACATTTCACACCGCCACCGGCCGCTGGCAAACCGTCTTGACCGACGACAGACTGGCCCGATCCGGCGGTGTCGTCACGACAGACGGCCACCGCCTTTATATGATTTGCGGTGAAACCAAACCGGGTATCCGCTCTCCGCAAATTACGGCCATCGACATAGTGGACATGGTTAAAAATCCTTAAACGGGGGGGGTGAGCAGATTAACTCAGTTTTTTGATGTAACTTTGCGTATTCAATACAATCACCAATCAAAAACCATCTTAAATAACAACTTCCACGACTATGTCCAAAAAGAAAATGTTGAGAAGGTTGACAAGGTTGGGCTACTTGACGAGGTTATTCTGCTTGTGCATCCCATGGTTGCTTTTATGGGGCTATGTCGAGTTGGGTTTCATGTCGCTCCACTCTGCGGTGACGCTGCAGACTCCGCTTGGCATCGGTCTACGCATCTACGGCGTGGTCTGTATGGTTCTTTATATTTATTGGTCCATCCGCCGGCAGCACGACTTCAACGAGCCGGGCTGGAAGGTGCTCTACCTGCTCATCCCGGTGTTCAATCTCGTTGGGGGCATAGTGCTCTTTACCACAGCAGGAACCATTGGACACAACAAATACGGCCACGACCCGCTCCATCGCATACCGGTTTACGAAACATACTTCGTCCCAAAGCGAGGTAAATAAAAAACACTTCTGGGATAAACGACACCGCCTCACACCATCATTCCCAACCAGCACAGGCGCCGTCCAAACGTCCCCCAATCGCTCACACAAAA